>JBGASI010000148.1:0-9333 GCA_044229815.1 Vicinamibacteria bacterium
GGGAGGGCTGCTGCCCTTCTTCTGGGCGTGGGCCCTGGACGGGGCGGCGGGCGGGAGCTTCGCCGGCACAGGGGGAGAGGAAGCGGGCCCGGAGGAAGGCCTTGCCGTCGCGACCGAGGCGGTGCCGTCCTCCAGGTCCTCGCGCTGCCGCGCCTGGACTGGCGGCAGCGCGAGGGGGATCCCGGCCTCCCGCTGCTTCTTCCAGTAGAGGAAGTCCTCGTAGCCGCCGGGGTAGAGGGGCGCCTCGCCGCCGCCGACCTCGATCACCCGGGTGGCGAGCTTGTCGACGAAGTAGCGGTCGTGCGAGACGAAGACGAGCGTCCCGCCGTAGGCCGCGAGCGCCTCGAGCAGGATCTCCTTCGAGTCGAGGTCGAGGTGGTTGGTGGGCTCGTCGAGCAGCAGCACGTTGGACGCCTTGAGCAGCATCTTCGCGAGCGCCAGCCGGTTGCGCTCGCCGCCCGAGAGCACGGCGACCTTCTTGAAGACGTCGTCGCCCGCGAAGAGGAAGCCGCCGAGGATCGTGCGGATCATGGGCGCCATCGAGAGCGAGCTGGCGGAGGACATCTCCTCCTGGACGCTGCGCGTCGGGTTGAGCACGGCCGCCTGGTCCTGCGCGAAGTAGTCGAGCACCACGTTGTGGCCCTCGAGCCGCGCGCCCTCGTCGGCGCTGTCGACGCCCGCCAGGATCCGCATCAGCGTGGACTTGCCGGCCCCGTTCGGGCCGACGAGCGCGATGCGGTCGCCGCGCTCGATCAGCAGGTCGACGTGGCGCAGCACGACGTTGTCCCCGTAGACCTTGCGCGCGCCCTTCAGCTCCAGCACCACCCGCCCGGGCCGCTTGGCCTCGGGGAACTGGAAGTGGATCTTCTTGCGCTCGGGCGGGATCTCGATCCGCTCGACCTTGTCGAGCTGCTTGATCCGGCTCTGCACCTGGCGGGCCTTCGTCGCCGTGTAGCGGAAGCGGTTGATGAAGACCTCGGCCTTCTCGATCTCCTCGCTCTGACGGCGGTGCGACTCGCGCAGGCGCTCCATGCGCGCGGAGTGCTCGCGCAGGTAGTGGCTGTAGTTGCCGTGGTAGTCGCTCAGCGTCTTGAGGCCCACCTCGGTGATCCGCTTGACGGTCGCGTCGAGGAAGTAGCGGTCGTGCGAGACGAGCACGACGGAGCCCGGGTAGTCGGCGAGGTACTCCTCGAGCCAGTTGCGGGCGGGCAGGTCGAGGTGGTTGGTGGGCTCGTCCATCAGCAGCAGGTTGGGGCGCGCCAGCAGCAGCTTGGCGAGGGCGATCCGCATCTGCCAGCCGCCCGAGAACTCCTCGGTGCGCCGCTGTTGGTCCCCGAGCGTGAAGCCGAGCCCCTTCAGCACGTCGGCCACCCGCGCGTCGATCTCGTAGCCGCCGAGGTGCTTGAAGCGCTCGGTGACCTCGGAGTAGCGCTCGAGCAGGCGCTCGTGACCGCCGCCGTCCTCGGTCGCGTGCGCGAGCTCGTCCTCGATGCGGTGCTGCTCGTCCTTCAGGGCCAGCAGCTCCCTGAAGGCGAGCACGACCTCCTCGTAGACGGTGCGACCGGCGTGGACGATGCCGTCCTGCGGCAGGTAGCCGATCGTGGTGTCCGAGGCCATCCGGATCTGCCCGGCGTCCGGCTCCTCGATCCCGGCCAGCATCCGCAGGATCGTCGTCTTGCCGGCCCCGTTCGGCCCGGACAGGCCGATCCGGTCGCGCTTCTTGACGTGCCACGAGACGTCCTCGAACAGGACGCGCTCGCCGTATCTCTTGCCCAGGCCCTCGACGTGGATCATGCGGGGAGGTTCAGGAACTCCAGGCAGGCCCGCTGCAGCGTGGCCCGGTGCTCGGGGTCGAGGAAGTTGAGGCGGTACTCGTTGATGACCTTGACCTCCATGTCCTCCCACGCCAGCCAGCACGAGCCGCAGGTCGAGGCGAGCAGCCTCTCCTTCACGGCGGGGGCGAACGGGACACGGTGGGCCGGGGGCGCCTCGCCCGGCTTCCCGCAGCGGCTGCACACCTCGATCATTCTGCCTTCCCTCAAAACTCCAAGTATATCAGGCGCTTCTCGGGGAGGCGCCCCCGGGCGTGCGATAATGCCCCTACATGGAAACCGCCGCCGCCCCCAGCTTCTCCGGTCTTTCTCTGTCGAGCGAGACACTGCGCGCCCTCGAGCAGAAGGGCTACACGGCCCCGACCAACGTGCAGGCCGAGGCGATCCCGCTCGCGCTCGCGGGCAAGGACCTCGTGGTGCAGTCGCGGACGGGCACCGGGAAGACGGCGGCGTTCGGCATCCCGCTGGTCGAGAAGATCGACCCCGCGAGCGACTCGGTGCAGGCGGTGGTGCTGGCGCCCACGCGCGAGCTGGCGATCCAGGTGGCCCAGGAGATCGTGGAGATCGGCAAGGGCCGCGGGATCAAGGTCGAGTCGGTCTACGGCGGCGACTCGATGGAGCGTCAGCTCGTCGGCATCCGCGCCGGCGCGCAGGTGATCGCGGGCACGCCCGGCCGCGTGCTCGACCACCTCCGGCGCGGGACGCTCGATTTCTCGGGCGTCCGGGTGCTCGTGCTGGACGAGGCCGACCGCATGCTCGACATGGGCTTCGCGGTCGAGATGGGCCAGATCATGGAGTTCATGCCGGCGCAGCGGCAGACGCTGCTGTTCTCGGCCACCGTGCCGATCGGCATCCGCGGCCTGATCTACCACTACCTGAGCGAGCCCGAGTGGGTGCTGCTGTCCGAGGACCAGATCTACGTCAAGGAGGTCGAGCACCTCTACTGCCTCACCACCCGCCTGCACAAGGAAGGCGCCCTCTACAAGCTGATCGAATACGAGAACCCGGCTTCCTCGATGGTGTTCTGCAACACCCGCGAGGAGGTGAGGGTGGTCGGCACCTTCCTGCGCAACAAGGGCCTGGCGGCGGCGCTGCTCTCGTCCGACCTCACGCAGAGAAAGCGCGAGCAGGTGATGAGCGCCTTCCGCAGCGGCGAGGTGCGCCACCTGGTGACGACCGACGTCGCGTCGCGCGGGATCGACATCGAGGACCTGTCGCACGTGTTCATCTTCTCGACGCCCGAGTCGCCCGAGCAGTACATCCACCGCGCCGGCCGGACCGGCCGCGTGGGCAAGAGCGGCCGCGCGATCAGCCTGATCTCGGCGATGGACCTGATGAACTTCAACCGGCTGGTGAAGCGCTACCACGTCGAGGTGCGCGAGCTGTCGATCCCCACCGACGACGAGGTCCAGGCCCGCAAGGCCGAGCGTGTCGTCGAGCAGCTCGCCGAGGCGGGCCGCGCCCTGCCTCTCGACGACTTCGTCGACCTCGGGCCCGTGGCGAGGCGCATCTTCGGCCACGAGCTGCAGGAGCGGATCGTGGCGACGCTGCTCAAGCGCTACCTCGAGCCGGCCCCGTCCCCGCTCGACGCGCCCGACGAGGAAGCCGGCGTGGGTGGCGGCGAGAGTGCTTCGCCTCGCCCCGGTGGCGGGCCGGGCCGTGGCGGTCCCGGCCGCGGCGGAGCCGGCGGCGGCCGGCGCCGGCGCCGCTAGCTCAGGCCTTCCCGCCCGCGGCCAGCCGCCGCCGCAGCCAGCGCTCGAAGAACCAGTTCGGGATGCTGACGCTCTCGCCGGCCCGCCTGAGGTAGCCGAGCATCGACAGCCCGTGCAGCGGCGTCGCCAGCGCGTCCTCGCTGCGGCCGAGCGCCGTGGCCAGCTCGCGCCGCGTGCGCTCGCCCTCGCGCGCCACCTCGGAGAGGATGGCGCGCTCCACCTCCTCGAGGGTCGAGAAGTCGACCGAGAAGTAGTTCGCCACCATCTCGTCGGAGCCGAGCTGGTCGAGCATCGCCGCCGCGTCGCGGCTCTCGAACAGCCGGCTGGCCAGCAGCTGGACGAGGAAGGGGTGGCAGGCGGTGCGCTCCAGCACGACCTGCGCGTCCTCGGGGGCGAAGCCGCCCCGCGCGAGCAGGGCACGGCCCTCCTCGAGCGTGAGCGGCGTCAGGTACACCGGCGGGATGAAACCCTGCAGGAACGGCGAGGTGGGCAGGCTCGCCTCCTCGTCGACCCGGGCCAGCAGGCGGGTGGCCGTGATCACGGTGCGTACGTCCGGCCCGCGCGAGAGGACGCGGCGCAGGCGGGCGAGGACGCCCGGATCGGAGCGGCCGACGATCAGCAGCTCCTCCGCCTCGTCCACCAGCAGCAGCAGCCGCCAGCCGCTGCGGACCGTCCGTCGCACGAGCGTCGCGATCATCTCCGCGATCGGCAGGCTCTCGAGGTCCTCGACGCTGACGTCGGTCGCCCGGCGGAAGCTCTCGGCGTCGTCGACGCTCGAGAGCAGCGTCTCCGCGAGGCCGCGCGCGTCGCCGCTGCCCTGCAGGTCCCAGTAGAGGGCGACGAAGTGCGTCTCGCGGCTGCGCTGCACCCGGTGCTCCAGCTCGCGCAGCAGGCTGGTCTTGCCGAGCCGGCGCCCGCCGAGCACCCAGATCGACTGCCGCTCGCCCTCGAGCACCTCGCTGATCAGCGCCTGGCGGCCGAAGAAGTCGTCGCCGCGCACGAAGCTGCCGACGATGAACGGGTTGCGGGCGGCTGCAGGTGTCGAGGACATGGAAGTCCTAGTCTGCCACAGCGCCGGGCTGCGCCGGGCCGGGCTCGCCGGCGCCGGGGCGATCCTCGATCTCGACCGCGCTGCGCGCCGCCTCGACGTCGTCGCGGCGCACCGTGCTGCGGTCTTCCTCGAGCATGCGGCCGAGCGCGTGCACGCAGTACTTCTGGATCAGGTAGGGGCGCAGCTGCGACAGCTCGAGGATGCGGTCGACGGCCTCCGGCTGGAAACGGAACACCCCGGCGACCGGCTCGCGCACCAGCGCCTCGGCCTCCTCGCGCGTGAACGGCGTCAGCTCGATCTCGTCGAAGAAGTTGTACCAGGGCGAGACCTCGCTCTTCCAGCGGCGGCGGATCGCGACCCCGCTCATCACCGCGACGAGGTTCTCGGAGAAGCTCTTCATGAAGATCCCGCGCAGGCGCTGGTTGGTGCTCTCCGAGTACTCGTTGAGCACGTCCACCTCGTCGATCAGCAGCGCGAGCTTCACCCGCCGCGCGGTCCGCGTCGCCAGCTCGGCGATCACGGCCTGCAGGTCGTGGCTGAAGTCGCGCGCCTCGTAGCCGGCGGGGGCCCCGCGGAAGCGCAGGGCGGCGCGCGTCGTCTCCGACAGCGAAAGGCCCTCGACCACCTCCGTCATCAGGGCGTGGAAGAAGGACTGCTCGGGCACGCCCTGCAGGTCGACGAACACCGGGAAGAACTGCCAGTCGCCGGCCTCGTCCTCGGCCAGGACGCGCTTGAGGTGGTGCAGGAAGGTCGTCTTGCCGATGCGGCGCTCGCCCGTGATCATCAGGCTGTTGCGGTGCAGCGTGCTGAGCATGCGGGCGGTCAGCTTCTCGCGACCGTAGAACATGTCGTCGTCGAGCACGGGCGCGCCGGCGATGTACGGGTTGAAGCGCTGGCGCAGGGCGCGCCGGCGCCGCAGGCGCTGCACGACCCAGGCCAGCCCGAGCAGCGAGAGCGCCCCGGCCAGGGCCGAGGGCAGGAAGTAGCGGGTCTCGTAGAAGGGCAACCGGCGCTCGACCACGAAACGCACGCTGTGGGAGAGGCCGCCGTCGTCGGTCGCCGTCACCTCGATCTGGTTCGCGCCGGGCTGCAGCGGCAGCTCGCGTTCGAAGCGGACGAAGCGCGCGGGCTCTGTCGGCGAGCTGGCCGGGACGAGTTCGCCGACCCGCAGCGTGCCGACGCGGAACTCCACCCTGCGGATCCCGCGGTCGTCGCTGGCGACGCCCTGCAGCGAGAGGCTGGGCTCGTCCAGGATCGGCGAGTCCGGCTCGAACAGGGCGAGCGTCGGCTCCTGGTTGGGCAGCCAGCGCGCGAAGAGCGCCTCGCCGGTGCGCCGCTCGGCCTCGGCCAGCCGCCCCCGGGCGTGGGCGTGGCCGGCGTCGAGGCGCAGCACGGACTCGAAGGCGACCTGGGCCTCCGGGAAACGGCCGCGCTTGAGCAGCTCGTCTCCCTGGGCGACCAGGGCGTCGATCTGCGCGCGGAGCTCCTTCTGGACCCGCAGCCCGTTCTGCACCTGCCGCGTCCGCGCCAGCAGCGCGCAGGCCTCGCCGCTGGCGGGATCGGCCCCGGCGCAGGCGTCGGTGAGCGGGGCGAGCGCGGCCTCGTACTGGCCGGCATCGAAGAGGGCCTTGCCGTCCGCGTAGGCCTTCTGGCGGGCCGCGCGCGTCGTCGAGGCCTGGATCCGTTCCTCGGCCTCGCGGCGGCCCTCGATGGCCCGGGCGTTGCGCGGGTCGATCTCGAGCGCGTCGTCGAAGGCCACCTTGGCCTCCGTCGGCCGGCCCTCGTCGAGCAGGCGCTGGCCGTCGGCGAGCCGCTGCTCCAGCCGCTGCGCCCGCGCCCCGGCGTCGTCAGCCTCCTTCTTGGCGGCGCGCAGCCGCTCCTGCTCGCGGGTGACCCCGCGCAGCGATTCGGCGTCGAGGCCGCCGGCGAGGACCTCGGCCTGGGCCAGCAGCGCGAGCGCCTCGTCCCACGAGCGCTTGCGCCCCAACTCCTGCGCCTCGCGCAACAGGCGCTGGAACTCGCCGCGCGCGCGCCGCGTCAGCCGCGCCGACTCGGCGCTCTGCGCCTCGGCGCGGGCGCGCACCAGGTCGGCGTGGCGTGTCGTCTTCTTGATCGCGCCGAGGCTCTCCTCGAGGTTGAACTCGCGGATCGCCTCCTCGTTGTTCTCCTGCGCCATCAGGCAGACGCCGAGGTAGTAGTGGGGCAGGTAGTCGTAGAACCACGAGCCGTAGGTGCGCACGTTCACGCCCGGGCTCGGCCGCAGCCGAAGCGCCTCGCGCAGGTTGCGCACGCAGTCCGTCCAGCGGCGGTCCGGGATGTCCTTGTCCCGGGCCTGCAGGTAGTAGTCGTACCACTCCCGCACCGCCAGCGCGGGCCGGGGCGCGAGCGCCAGCAGGACGAGGGCGAGCAGCGGCCCCCGGGTGCGCCGCACCTATCTCTCGAACATCGCAGCGATGTGGGCGCCGCGCGCCGTGGCGGTGAGCGGGTCCGTGGCGAGCCGCACCTCGGAAACCTCGATCGGCAGCCGCCGCGTCTTCAGGGTGCGCTCGAACAGCTCGCGGAAGCCGCGCGGGCGGGCCGTGCCTCCCGCGAGCACGATCGGCAGGGCGCGGTCGGACTTGGGCAGCTTCTCGGCGCGCGAGATGGCGCGGCGCAGGGTGTCGACCAGCGACTCGACCAGGTCCTCGTAGTAGATGTGGAGCGCCTTCTCCATCTTGTCCTTGGGGCTCTTGGACAGGTCGAGGCTCTCCTCCTTCATCACCTTCACCCGGGTCGCGTGCTCGCCCACGGCCTCGCCGACCGAGCGGTCGATGAAGTCGCCGGCCTTCGGCAGCGAGACCATGATCGAGGGGATCGACAGGAACGCCAGCGTGGCGTTGCACATGCCGCCGCCGCAGGAGATGCCGATGCCGGTGAAGTTGTGGTCCTCGAGCTCGGAGAAGATCACGGCCAGCCCCTCGTTGATCGCCATGGCGCGATAGCCGAGCGAGGTGAAGTGCTGGCGCAGGCTGGCCTCGTGGTAGGTCAGCTGCGACTCGTGCCCCTGGGCGGCGGCCGGCACCGAGAAGGCCAGCACCTCGCCGGCGGCGCGCGGCTTGGGCACCAGGCTCTGCAGGATGGCCTCGAGCACGGGCCAGGCCTGCTTCTCCCGCGGGTTGAGCAGGCCGTCGGCCATCGGCCGCAGCGCCTCGGCGTTGAACATGTTGGCGAAGCGCTCGGTGGCGCTGCCGAAGATCACCAGCTCGTCGCCGTCGCGGTAGTAGTGGATGTCGGGCTGCTGCTGGATCGTGCGCTCGGTGACGGGGGAGTAGGGCACCGGGATGAAGGCGTTCAGCTGCGAGGCGCAGGCGACTTCCTTGCCGCCGCGCTTCGCCACGACCACCTTGCTCGTGCCCACGTCGATGCCGATCGGGTGCGAGCCGGTCTTGACCAGGTCCTCGATCTTCTCCGGCGCGTCCTCGGGAGCCTTCCAGAGGTGGTCCTTGTTCTCCGCCATGTCGCTATCCTCCGCTCGCGTTGCGCCGCGGCTCCTGGGCCTGCGCGTCCGTCTTCCCGGCCATCTCCGGGTCGGCCGCCTGCTCGGCGAACCATTGGTCGTAGAGTCCGGTCTTCTCCCGCCGCAGCTGCGCGAGCGGTCGCCCCTCGCCCTGGGCCTCCTGCTCGATCGCCTGCTCGGCCCCGCCGACGCCGGGCCACGGCTCGCCCATCACGGCCAGGAATCGCTCGTCGTAGCCGAAGCCGAACAGCGCCACCGCGGGCGCCTCGCGCGTGTACTGGTCGGGCAGCCCGAACGCGGCGAAGGGGAAGCCGCGGGCCCAGTCGAGGTGGTGGCCGATCAGGTGCTTCTTCGGGTTGACGCTCGTGAGCCCGTGCGTGACGCATAGCTCCGGGGCGATCGACCACTTGCTGCGCAGGTAGTCGCTCAGGCTGCGCCCCGCCTCGAACTGCGCGCGGGTGATCGGCAGCGCGCGGCCGCCCTCCCAGCGCGTCTCGAAGGAGACGCCAATCGTCGAGCCGTTCAGGTTCAGGTAGACCAGGCGTCCCGCGCTCCAGACCGAGTTGCCCGCGTGGTTGGCCCTGTCCCGCTCCTCGACCACCCGGAAGACCTGGCCGAAGCGGTCGATCAGGTAGTGGTAGACCTTGTTCTTGCGCAGGTAGTGCAGCAGGTTCTGGCTCGAGTCGCGCAGCTTGCCGTTGAAGGACTCCTCGAGCGGCCAGATGTCGCTCTCCGAGGTGTGGAACACGATGCCGACCGGCCGTTCGTGGATGCCGGGCTCGATCCCGCGCTCGACGTCGAACAGGCGGTAGCGCCGCGGCTCGCCGGGCACCGCGAAGCTGGTGTCGATGCGCAGGCCGTTGCTGTACAGCTCGAAGCCCTTGCCCGAGTCCACCAGCCAGATCCGCTCGGGGGCGAGCGGCCTCGGGGCGAGGCCGCCCGAGTCGGCGAGTGGCAGCGTCGGTTCGCCCGGGCCGGGCAGCGCCCGCTCGGGCGTGGGCGCAGACGGCGCCGGGTGCGAGCGCGGGTACGCGGCCAGCGCCAGCCCGCCCGCGGCCACCAGCAGCAGCGCGGCGACGTTGAGCGTGTGGCGGGCGCGCCGCGGCAGAGGCGTGCGCGACCGCCTGGGCTCGGCGAGCGCGCCGTTGGGGTTGCCGGAGAACAGCGGGCGCAGCTCGTCGACCCCGGTCAGCCGACGGGCGAGCCAGCGCAGCGGCGCGCCCGGCACGGCCTGCACCTTCT
>JBGASI010000148.1:9365-13311 GCA_044229815.1 Vicinamibacteria bacterium
ACTCGCCGCGTTCGAGCGAACGGCGCAGGAAGCGCCGCTTCTCGACGGGGTCGCTGATCGAGCGGCTGCGCCGCTCGAGTTCCTCGAGGCGGCTGCCTCCCAGCCCGAAGAGCGGCAGCGGCGCGGGGGGCGTCCGCGAGGACGTTGCGGGCCGGCCAGGCGCCCCGGCTCCGGCCGCGCGGGCGGAGGGGTACCCTCGCTTCCCGCCACCGGCGTTCGCCTGGATGCGCGCCAAAGACCTCTCCAATCGTGGATTATAGGGTCCACCCGCACCCGAGGAAACCCCGCGCCGCGCGGCCGCCCTGGACCACCGGGGGCGGTGCCTTGAGGGGAACGGCCCGCGAGCCTAGAATCCCCTCGTAAGGAGAAAGTGTTGCAGGCGGCCCGAGGGGACGGACGGGACGGACGCAGGGAGCCGCGCGTAGCCGTCGAGCTCGCCGCCAGGCTCGGGGGGCGTTCCGCGCACGCCGTGGGCGTCGTGGACCTCAGCCGCGTCGGCTGCCTGATCCGCTCGGAGGCGCCGCTCGACGCAGGCGCGGTCGTGGACCTGCGCGTCGAGCTCCCCGACGGCCTGCTCCGCGCGAAGGCGCGGGTCGTCGAGTCGTCGCTCGACGGCGTCAGCGCAGCCGGAGAGCGGCCCCGTTTCCTGACCGGCCTCGAGTTCATGGGCATCGCCGCCGCCGACGACGTGCGGTTGCGGGCGTTCGTCGGCGCGGCGGCGAGACGGGGGCGGGGTGCGCACGCGTCCTCTGCGTGAGGCCTCGCTCCGTGAGCTGCGCCCGCTCCTCGACGAGGAGTGCGCGCAGTGGCAGTCGGAGCTGGGCTGGGACTTCTCCGACGTGCGCGCGGCCGTGGCCGCTGGCGTCGACCGGGGCACGCTGGCGGGCCGCGTCCTCGGCGAAGGCCCGCGCACGCTCGCGTACTGCTACTACATGGTCGACTCCGGCCGGGTGATNNNNGACGAGCTGGTCGCGGCGGTCGTCGGCGACGCGCGAGCCGAGCGCGGCAGCGGCCGCGTCGAGTGCCAGACGCTGTTCTGCACGTCCGGCGAGGTCGACCGCCGCTTCGAGAGCTGTGGCTTCGCCGGCCGCGCGCGCCACTACATGCGCCGGGACCTGCGCGAGCCGCTGGCCGAGGCCGAGGCAAAGGCGCCCGCGGGTGGCTGCCTGCGCCCGCTGCGGCCCAACGAGCTGCAGGCCGCCGCCGAGATCGTCTACCGCAGCCACGTCGGCACGGTCGACGCCGCGCTCAACCTGACCTACTCGACGCCGGCCACCTGCCGCGCGTTCGTCGAGACCCTGGTGCTGCGTTCGGGCTGCGGCCGCTTCGACGCCGACTCCTCGCGCGTCGTCGAGGGGCCGCGCGGCCTCCTCGGGGTGCTGATCGCCAGCCGGCTCAGCGGCACGAACGGCCACGTGTGCCAGGTGTCCGTTGCGCCGGAGGCCCAGGGCCGCGGCGTCGGGCTCGCACTCATGGCCGCCGCCCTGCACGCGTTTCGCGAGCAGGGCCTGGCGAGCGCGACGCTGTCGGTGACGGTCTCGAACCTGCGGGCGCGGCGCCTCTACGAGCTGCTCGGCTTCCAGACCCAGCGCCGCTTCGCCGCGCACGCCTGGGCGCGTCCGCCGGCGCGCGTCGAGGTCCCCGCGTGACGGGGGGGACGCTCGCGCTGCTGCTGGCGCTCGCGCCGATCGACGGCGGCGCGGTGCTCGTGGTGCCGCCCGAGGGGCCCGGGGGCTCGGCCGCCGGCTGGATCGGCGCGGTGGTGGCGGAGGCCCTGCCGCGGGCCCTGCAAAGGGCGGGCGTGCCCGCGATCGGCGATGCCGACCGCCGGCGGGCCCAGGAGACGCTGGGCGTCGCGGGGGCGGTGACGACGCGAGCCACCGGCATCCGGGTGGCGGAGGCGCTGGGTGCCTCGCGGCTCGTGGTGGGCGCCTGGGATCAGCGGGGCGCGGAGCTGACCCTGTCCCTGCGGCTGCTCGACGCCTCGCGAGGCTCGCTCAGCTCGCCGCTCGTGGCCACGGCGCCCCTCTCGGAGCTGGGTCGCCTGATCGGGTCGCTGGCCTGGGACGTCGCCCTGGCCGGTCCACGGCCTCCCGCGGGCAGCCGGGAGGCCCTGCTGCGGGCGGTCGGGCGGGTGTCGCTCGAGGGGGTGCGCGCCCTCGGGGAGGGCCTCGCTTCGCGCGATGCGGCGGCGCGGGTGGCGGGCGCTCGCCGGGCGCTCGCCGCGGACCCGTCGTACGAGGAAGCCAGCCTGGCGCTCGCCCGGATGCTCGTGGACACGGCGGCGTTCGAGGAGGCGGGCGTGGCGCTTCGAGCGGTCCCCGCCGCATCTCCCTTCGCGCGCGACGCGCGCTTCCTCGACGGCGTCGTCCTGCTCGGCCGTGGTCGCTACCGGGAGGCGGACGTGCTCTACGCCGACCTCGCGCGCGAGGGAGCGAGCGCGGCCGTGCTCTCGAACCGCGCGCTGGCTCGGCTGCGCGCCCTCGGCGCCACGGGCGGGGCCTCGACCCTGCTGCGGCAGGCGGTCGAGGCGGAGCCCGCGTCGGTCGACCTGCCGTTCAACCTCGGCCAGGCCCTGCTCGTCGAGGGCGACGCCGCGGCCGCGGCGTTCTGGCTGCGCGGGGCCGTGCGCCACGACCCGGGCGAGGCCCAGGGCCGGCTCCTGCTGTCCTGGGCGCTCGCCGCGAGCGGCGGCGCCGACGAGGCTGCGGAGCAGTGGAAGGCCGCCGTGGCCCTGGCTCCGGCCCTCGAGGCGGCGCGGGCGCCCGACCTCGCTCGGCGTGTCGAGCGCGTCGTGCTGTCCGAGCGAGGGGTGCTGCTCGACGCCGAGCGGGTCGTCGACGCCGCGGAGGCGCGCTCCCATGCCGCGCGGGGCGAGTTGCTGCTGGGCCAGGGGCACGTCGCGGAGGCGATCTCCGCGCTGGCGCGCGCCGCGATTCTCGATCCCTACGCGGCCTCCGCGCACCGCCTGCTCGCGCGCGCCCACCGGGCCCAGGGTGCGAGCGAGAAGGCGGTCGAGGAGCTGCGGACCTCGCTGTGGTGTCGCGAGGACCCGGTGGTGCGCCGCGAGCTCGCCGAGCTGCTGCGCGCGCTGGGGCGCGCCGAAGAGGCGAAGCAGGTCCTCGGCTGACCCGACGGCCGGCGCGGCCGTGCGGCGGCTGCCTGCTATGATCGGGTCGTGCTCCTGCTGCTCGGCGTGCTGCTGCTGGCGTTGCCCCAGGACCCGCCGCGGGCCGCGCCCGCCAGGCCCGCCGGCGCAACGCGCCAGCCGGAGCGGCCGGCCGCCGCACGGCTGCCGCCGCCCGCTCGTCCCCCGGCGCCGGCGGGCCTGAGTTGGGAGGACTCCGACAACCTGGCGCGCGCGTTGTCGCGGGTGGAGCGTCGGCTGCGCGCGGGCCGACCGGCTGCCGACGGGCCGGTGCTGGTCACGGAACGAGAGCTCAACTCGTATCTCAACCTCGAGCTGGCCTCGAAGCTGCCCGCCGGCGTGTCGGAGCTCGCGTTGCGCCTGGAGCGGGGGCGCGTGGTGGCGCGCGCGTCGCTCGACCTCGACCGGGTCAAGGGCCGGCTGCCCGCGGGGGCCGCCACCAGCCTGCTGGCCTTCATGGGCGGGGTGGTCCCGGTCGAGCTGGCCGGCCGCCTCAGCGCCGCGAACGGCACGGGGCGGGTGGAGATCGAGCAGGCGAGCCTCGGCGGCGTGAGCCTGCCGCCCGCGATGATCGCCCAGATGGTGAGCCTGTCGACGCGCAGCGCAGCCCAGCCCGCCGGGTTCGACGTGCTCGCCCCGTTCGCGCTGCCGTGGACGGCCCGCGGCGTCCGGCTCGAGCCCGGGCGGGCGCTCGTCGACTTCGCGCGCTGAGCGGGGCGCCGTGCCGGCCGGCCCGGCCTAGGGGAGCTGGTCGAGCGCTTTCTTCGCCATCTCCGCCATCGCTACCGCGGGGTCCAG
>JBGASI010000699.1:0-2015 GCA_044229815.1 Vicinamibacteria bacterium
GCGCCGCGGGCCGAGCCGGTCAGCCTGTCGATCCTGCAACTGGAGGAGGTCGAAGAACCGCCCGCGGCCGTCGAGCCGGCCAACGCGGAGGAGCCCCCGGCCCTCCCCGCGGCGGCCAGCCGCTGGTGGCCGTGGGTCGCCGCCCTCGGCCTCGGCGCGCTGCTGGTGGCCGTCGCGGCGGGCCTTGGCGGCTGGTGGTGGCTGACGCGCACCGCGCCGGGGCCGAGGCCGACCACCGCCGCACGCCCGCCGAAGGCCCAGTCGCCGCCCCCCGCGAGCCCGACGGCCTCGCCCGAGC
Source organism: Vicinamibacteria bacterium (assembly GCA_044229815.1). Classification (GTDB taxonomy): domain Bacteria; phylum Acidobacteriota; class Vicinamibacteria; order Fen-336; family Fen-336; genus DATBSL01. Next base: position 299 of record JBGASI010000699.1, read on the forward strand.
TGCCATCCGGCGTCCCCGCGCCCGCGGAAGGCGCTGCGCCGCCGTCCACGCCCCGTCCGTCCACGAGCGCCCGGGACCTCGCCGCGCGGCGCCGGGGTGGCGAGGCGGCTGGGGCCCGGCTCCGCGTGTACTGCGAGGCGCGGCTCCAGCCCACGCTGTTCAAGAAGGCCGACGCCAGGGGCGTGAGCGACTCGCTCCGCGACCTGCGCGGGGCCTTCCTCAAGCACGGCGTGCTCGAGCTGGTGGAAACCCGCGCACAGGCCGACGCCGTGGTGCAGGTCCTCGAGCGCGGTCGGGAGCCCGCCGTCTTTGGCACGTGCCGGGTGCACGTGCGCGTGGTCGTGGCCGGCGAGTCGGCGGAGCTGGTGGGCCAGGACGGCATCGTGAGCTTCAACACCTGGAGCGGCGCCGCCGGTGGCGCCGCGCGCCAGGTGGAGACCTGGCTCGCCCGCCGCTTCGGCGCGCGCGCCGGGCGTTAGCCGTCCCGGGCGCGCGCCCCGGCCTCAGTCCCCGCCGATGATGGTGCCGATCCCGCCGAGCACCGAGCCCTCTTCCTTGCGGCCTCCCATGCGCGTCGCCTTGACGATGCGGTCGGCCATGCGGCTCAGCGGCAGCGACTGCAGCCAGACGTGGCCGGGGCCGGTGAGCGTCGCGAAGAACAGACCCTCGCCGCCGAAGAACGCCGTCTTGACGCTGCCGACGAGCTGCACGTCGTAGCCGACGGACGGCTGCAGCGCCACCAGGCAGCCGGTGTCGACGCGCAGCGTCTCGCCCGGGCCGAGCTGCTTCTCGGTCAGCATCCCGCCGGCGTGCACGAAGGTCATGCCGTCGCCCGTCAGGCGCTGCATGATGAAGCCCTCGCCGCCGAACAGGCCGACGCCGATCTTCTTCTGGAAGGCGATGCTGATCGCCACCCCGCGCGCCGCGCACAGGAAGGAGTCCTTCTGGCAGACGAGCTCGCCGCCGAGCTTCGACAGGTCCATCGCCAGGATCCGGCCGGGGTAGGGCGCGGCGAAGGCGACCTGCTCCTTGCGGCCGCCGCTCGCGGTGAACTGCGTCATGAACAGGCTCTCGCCCGTGAGGATGCGCTTCCCGGCGCCCATCAGCGCGCCCATCAGGCCGCCGCCCTTGGACTGCGCGCTGCCGTCGCCGAAGATCGTCTCCATCTGGATGCCGGCCGTCATGTACATGAGCGCGCCGGCCTCGGCGACGACACTCTCGCCGGGATCGAGCTCGACCTCGACGAACTGCAGGTCCTCGCCCTCGATCTTGTAGTCGATCTCGTGCGCCACCCGGCCCGCGGCCGTGGCGGGCGCGTAGGCGCCGGCGACCGGCTGCGGCGCTGCCGCCGGCAGGTGGGGCTGGAACCTCGGCACGTCGCGCAGCGGCGTCCAGCTCGCCATGCCGGCGACGAAGACGAGCGTCTCCGCGTCCGCGCTGCCGCCCTGGATCGAGTTCACGACGTCCTGCTCGCTGACCGGCCCGACCTGCTGGCCGCCGATCGCCATGTACCACTGGGGCGTGGTCGACATCTCGTGTCTCCTTTGAGGGTCCCGCTCCGGGCTCAGGCCTTGGTCGCGGCCGCGTCGATGCGGTTCGCCGCGAGCTGCTCCAGCCGCGCGACCGCCGCCACGTCGAGCGCCAGCCGGTGCGCGAGCTGCGCGAGGTAGATGCGCTCGCCGCCCGTCACGGCCTCGTCGGCGCGCACGATCGTGAA
>JBGASI010000149.1:0-9327 GCA_044229815.1 Vicinamibacteria bacterium
GCTTGGGCGCTTCGAGGCACGGGAGCCGGGCCCGAGCGGCTCGGGCGAGCCTCGGCTCTTCGTGTCCGGCCCATCCGACTTCGCTCCGCATCCCGTCTACCAGACGAAGTGGGCCAAGCTCGGTCTGCGCTCGGTCGGCGCACCCGACCCCTACACCGTCCCACGGCTCGCGGACAGCTACTCCTCTCTCTTCTGGTGGGACTACCGGGATCTGCACGTGCCCGGCGCCCGCTTCGACGCCGAGGCGGCCGAGCATTACCCGTATCTCGTCTGGGCCGAGGACCACTTCTACGGCGAGACCCGCGGCCTCGTGGGCGACCGCGACTACCCGTTGAGCTGGGAGTCGCGCGCGAGCCAGGCCGACTACGAGGGGCTCCGCGCCCTCGTGCCGGCCTTCGCGGAGGCGAAGCTCGCGGCGCCCCACACCTGGCACGCGGCGGAGATGTTCCTGCTGCTGCACGAGCTGCTCCTTGCTCGGGGGCGCGGGCCGGGGCCCTCGTCGGGCTGAAGCGCTACGCGCCAGCGGAGCCCTCGCTGGGTTTCTTCGCGCCCCTGAGTTCTGTAGACTCACGGGCCGTCGGCGAGCGCGACAGTTCCGTCGGCGAGGGAGGGAGAGCCTTGAAAAGGAGAGCGGCAAGGGCTCTGGGGGCCGCGGCCGGCCTCGCGCTGTGCGCGGGCGTCGTCGCCGCCTCCTCCTGGACGATGTCCCCCATCACCCGGCACGACGAGCTCTTCCCGCTGCTGAGGAGGGACGGCGCGACGTTCGCGTGTCCCGTGAGCGGGAAGTCGGTCCGGTGGAGGGAGACCTATGTCTTCAACCCGGCCGCCGTCGTGCGGGACGGCAGGGTCTACCTGCTGTTCCGCGCCGAGGACGCCGTCGGCACGCGCGGCGGCACCTCGCGCATCGGCCTCGCCGAGAGTCGCGACGGCTTCCACTTCGAGATGCAGCCGCTCCCCGTGCTCTACCCCGACCGGGACGCGTTCCTCGAGTACGAGCGCGAGGGAGGCTGCGAGGACCCGCGCGTCGTCGAGCGCGAGGACGGCACGTACGTCATGACGTACACGGCCTTCAACGGCACGCTCGCCCGCCTCAGCGTGGCCACGTCCAAGGACCTACGGACCTGGACCAAGCACGGCCTCGCCTTCGGCAAGGCGGCCGGTGGCCGCTACGCCGAGCTGTGGTCGAAATCGGGGGCGATCGTGTGCCGCAGGGTCGGCGACCGACTCGTCGCCACAAAGGTGAACGGCCGTTACTGGATGTACTGGGGCGAGACGGACATCTACCTCGCCGTCTCCGACGACCTCGTCGAGTGGGAGCCCGTGCTGAAGGAGGAGAAGACAGGCAAGCGCCTTGGCGCCCTCCTCGGCAAGGGCCAGTACGAGGTGCGGTTCGACGCGCCGCGGACCTTCTTCAAGACGGCGGTGGCGATCCGCGAGGGCCGCTTCGACTCGGGTCTCGTCGAGCCCGGGCCGCCCGCCCTCCTCACCCTGCGCGGCATCTTCTTCATCTACAACGGGTCGAACGACGCCGCACGAGGGGACGCTTCTCTGCGCGCCGGAGAGTACACGGTGGGCGAGGTCCTGTTCGACCGGCTGGACCCGTCGGCCGTGATCAGCCGATGCGAGCGCTACTTCCTGCGCGCCGAGCGCCGGGACGAGGTCTCGGGGCAGATGGAGAACACCGCTTTCGTCGAAGGCATGGTCCCCTTCCGAGGGAAGTGGTTCGTCTACTACACGATGGCCGAGGCGGGCATCGGCGTGGCGACTTCCGACCGGGTCCTGGACTGACCTGGTCCCGGCCATTCGCGAACCGGCCTTCGAGAGCCCGCTTGGCCCGTTCGTGGGTCTCCTCGAGGTCCTCCAGGTCCCCTTCGATCGAGAAGTCGACCTCCAGTGACGCCCGCGCCCCGATCCGATGCACCAGGCGGCGCTCCGGCGCATAATCGGCCCTCGCGCGGGGGTGGTCATGTTCAAGAGCAACGCTGTCCGGAGCTGCGTGGAGCTTCACGAGGTGGAGCTGCGGCGGTTCTACGAGGTGTGGGAGAGGTTCTGCGCCTCCGGCACGCCGCTGCCGGCGAGCGACGACCCGGCGTACGCGTCCGCCGAGCACCTGGGCGGGCACGTGCTCCGGGCTGCGCGGGGCTACCTCACCTGGATCGGCGAGTTCGTGGGTCGGCCGGTCACGGACATCGACGCGGAGAGCGACCCGGTGACCCTTGCGCGCAAGGGCCGCGCCTTCATGGACGAGGTGCTGGCGGCCTGGCGACGGCACCTCGCGCTGCTCGAGGATCGGGAGATGACGCCGGCCACGCGCAAGTCCCGCTGGGGCGAGGACTACAGCATCGAGCAGATGCTCGAGCACGCCGTGGTTCACCCCATGCGACACCGCGTCCAGCTGGAGCGGCTGATGTCGGTGAGTCCCAAGTCGGCGACGTCCGCGTAACGATCGCTGACAGGTCCCGCTTATCGCCGAGGCGCCTTCGTTCCCGCGCGCCTCGAGCCCGGCCTCGCCAACCGCCTCTCGCGCCGGGCGTCCTCGGCGGCCTGCGCGCGGATTCGCGGATCCTGGAGCCAGGCGTCGAAGCGGTCGCGGGCCCGGTACGCCGTCGCCAGCTCCTGCGCGCGCGCCTCGGTCTCGGGGTGCAGCAGCACCAGGCGCGCGGCGTCGAGGAGGTCCTGGGGGCCCCCGGCGCGGAACTTGAGCTGCAGCAGTCCGTCGAGATCCACCACCTTGAGCGTGCCACCGCCGATGTCGAGCGGAAGGGCTCGCTCCCAGACGATCGGCACCAGCACAGGCAGGATGTCGAACGGGATTCCGTCGATCTCACCCTTCAGGCAGCTGAACCCGCCGCCGAGGACGTCGCCGCGCAGAAGGCGCGTGTCGAGGCCCGCCTTCCGCAGCCTGTCGCGGGTCACGGGGAGGGACGGCCGGCTGACGAAGTCGAGGTCGTCCGTGGCGCGGACGTAGCCGTGGACGCCCACCGCAAGCCCCCCGATGAGAACGCACTCGTCCGGTCCGAGGAGACGGGCGAGCCGCATCGCGGCCGACCCCAGGTCGGGCCGACGAGTGCGGGCCGCACTCACGCGCGCCGCCTCGCGCGGGCGAGCGACTCGCGCGCCTCGGTCGCAAAGTCGAAGAGCGCGGCCACCCGCTCGGCCCTCCCGCGCAGGAGCAAGCGCTCGCCGGCGGAAATCTGCCGCGGGAGCAGGCCGGCGAGCGCGATTCCGGCCAGAGCGGAGGCCTCGACTTCGGCCTCGCGGATTCCCGCGACGGTGAGCTCGTAGTACGTGCGCGCTCTCCCACCGCGTGCTCGCCCCGCGATCACCGTCCACTTCCGAACCAGCCGGGCCTTCTCCAGGGCCTTCAAGTTGGGGTAGACGGAGCCCGGCGCGAGGGACGCCCGTCCCCCCGTGGCGGCAGCCACGCGCCTCATCAGCTGGCGACCGTACCCCGGGCCCCGTCGAAGCGCCTGGAGGATCGCGGTGCGGGAGGCGATCATGCTGTATTTTAGTCGGATTCCGATCGAAATATCACGCGATCCTAGAACTCCAGCTCGAGAGCTTTCGCCAGGAAGCGCATGAAGGGCGTCGCGGTCCGGCAGAAGGACGTGAGCTGGGCCATGAACTTCGGCGAGAGGGCGTCCTCCTCGGTCCAGCGCGTGGTCGCCGTGAAGTCCTTGCGCTTGATGTCTTCGATCAGGGGATGGTCGGCCGGAAAGCCGCGCGGGGGGCGGACGAGAGCGTCGCCCTCGAGGGTGCAGGTCCGACCGAAGGCGCCGCCCGTGGCCTTCTTCCAGTCGGCGCCGCGGGTCGCGACGGCCTGGCGCAGGCGCTCGAGGACGGGAGGCTCGGGGTGCCAGATGCCGGCGCCGGCGAACACGCGGCCGGGCTCGAGGTGGAGGTAGAAGCCGGGGCCGTCGTGGAGCTTGCCGTCGTCGTGGCGGAACCAGGCCGCGGCGTGGGTCTTGTACGGCGTCTTGTCCTTCGAGAAGCGCGTGTCGCGGTGGATGCGGAACAAGGAGCCACCCACGGGACGGGGGTCGGCGACGACCGAGCGGCTGACGCGGGAGAGGGGAGAGGCGAAGTCGGCGATGAAGGCCAGCATCGGCTGACGGACGTCTCTCTCGTAGCGCTCGCGGTTCTTCGCGAACCAGTCCCGGTCGTTGTGGCGCTTCAGGTCGCGCAGGAAGCGGAACAACTCCGGCTCGAAGTGGGTTGCCATTGCGTCTGCCTCCTCGGGCGAGGGCCCAGCGCAGGGTACCTCAGCGCTCGACCACGCGGTCGAGCGCGTCCGAGCCGCGGCCTGGCGGCCGGCGACAACCCCCGCGGTCAGCCGGTCAGGGGAACAGGGTCAGCAGCTTGGCCTGCATCTCGCTGCTCAGCGGTTTCACCAGCTCGGCGTTGTAGACATGCGCGGTGGTGTCGGTGAAGGCGCTGGGGTTGCCGGCCGCAATCCTGTTTGCGCCGATGGCATACCCGCGTGACTTCGCCGCCGGCGAGCCGGGCTGGGCCGCGGGATCGGCCTGCACCGCGGGGTCCACGTTCGTCACGAAGATCGAGATCGTCTTGTTGCTGTTGAACGCGATCCTGAAGGTCCGGAACTGCTGCGGGAAGTCCCGCAGCGACGAGGTCTCGACCTCCCAGAACCCGTAGGCCGGCCCGCTGGCCGCGGGCGCAGGCTGCGGGGTCACGGTGTTGATGTGCCGGTGCCCGGAAATCCACAGGATGAGGTTGGAGTAGTCGTGGAGCTTCTCCAGCAGCGTGTGGTCGGTGACGACGGTGTAGGGGAGCAGCGGGGCATACTGGTCGAGCGCGCAGAGCGACGCGCCGCAGGTGGGACTGGAGAGGAACAGCGGAAGATGCGCTTCGTTGGGCATGCCGCCCGGCTTGACCGGGAAGTCGGGAACGTTCGACAGGGGCCCCACCGGTATGTGCGCCGCGATGATCATGAGCTTGCCATCGGCCTGGCCCTGGTCGAGCTCGCGCACCAGCCAGTCGTATCGCTCCTGGTCGAGGCAGGCCCGCGCGTAGGAGCTGTCCGCGGCGTACGGGTTCTCCTTGCAGGTGTCGTCGAGCACGATGACCTTGAGGGGCAGCTTCGCCTTGGGCTCGAACGAGTAGGAGGCGAAGTCGCGGTCGAGGTTCGTCTGCGTGAAGCCGTGCCCCACGGGCTGCGACGCGGTGTTTCGGAACTCCTCCATCCAGCCCAGGGTGCTCGACGTGGCGGTCGCCAGGGCGCGGCGCTGAGGGTCGGCGGCGATCACCGGACGCGCCACCTGCGAGTCGCTTCCATAACCCGTGAGGCTGCCGTACTCGGTAGAGCCGTCGACGACGCCCATGTAGTAGCCGTGGCCATCGAATGAAGGAAAGGCAGTCGGGCCCACCAGGGCGATGCTGATGACCGTATTGCCCACCAGCACTCTGCGGTCGTAGTCGTTCACGCGCAGCGTGCCGCACCAGTACTGGTCGTGGTTGCCCAGCGTCTGGTACCAGGGGATCGAGCTGTTGAGCCCGGCCGCCTGGTAGGGCTTCTGGTAGTCGATCGAGCCCGCGCCGCGGTGCGCCCCCGAGCTCGGCGTGATCGTCTTTCCGTCCATGACGTCGATGAACCACCGCAGCTCGTTGTACTGGTTGCTGTTGGCGTCGTCGCCGAGCGCGATGCCGAAGTCGAAGGGCAGCGGGCCTGCATGCAGGGCGTTGATCGTCTGCACCGCCGCGTCGAGGACGTGGGTGGTCGAGAGCATGACCGGCGAATAGGCCGAGGTGTTGGCGTTGCCAAAGCCCTGGGGCGGCTCGCCCGGGTTCGTGCTCGTGCCCATGAAGATCGCCTGCGACGGGGACTCCTTGTCGACGATGTGGACGTCGCTCATGGTGAAGAAGGTCAGGAGCGTCGGGCCCGTGCTGTAGCTCCCCGCGTTGGTGCGGTCGGGTGTGAGGGCGCCGTAGTCCACGGGGGCTCCAAACGACCAGGAGCTGTAGCCCAGGGGTGCGTACGCCTCCACCTGCTCCAGGGTCAGCTGGGCTGTGCCGGCTGGAAGCGCGGCGGCGCGCACCGTGCGTTCCCGTGTCGTCCTGACGTCCGTGGACACGGGATACGTGGGGCGTTCTCGGCCGCCCCCCGTGGTGGACGCAGGAGACGCGGGGCCGTCGTGGCACCCCTGGAATGCTGCGGCTGCAGCGAACAGCAGGAGCGAGGACACCGAGAGGTTCTTCATCGAGCGCACCTTTCCGACATGCCGGGTCATCGCGCGACAGCCAGAGGTGCGGACGGCCTGAATCCAGAAGCTGTCCGGGGCCTGGGACATGCGCAAGCAGGATCCCCGTTCTCGAATCTAGAGACCCTGGCGGGGGCGGTCCAATACTTCTTTGCCGCCTGACCCATCGGCGCCGGGCGATCGGTCAGAAGCCATCCCGGAGCAGAGCGGGGCGCTCGTCTTCTCGCTAAGGCGCGACCCTGACGCCTTCGACCTCGACGTGGGCGCTGCGGTATCCCGAGTAGCGGGCCTGCGCGTCGATCTGCTCGAGGCTCGAGTTGGTACCGTAGGTTTCCTTCATCTCGATCGGCAGCCAGACCGAGCCCTCTCCCTGACGCTCGTAGCTCACCTTGATCCTGACCGGCCAGCCATCGACCGAGAAGCGGACCTCGCTCGCGACGAGCGCCCCCTCGGCACGATCCAGGAAGAGCGTGCCACGCACCGGAAGGTCGCGGCCGTTCGACGTCGCGAGCGTCGGGCGCGCGACCTCTTCGAAGCGCACCCGGGCGGCGAGCGTGGCGCCGATCTTCTCGGTGCCCGCCGCCGTGAAGCGGAAACGATCCTGATTCCAGGGGTGCAGGATCGACAGCCCGAGCGTCGGCGTGTTGACCGTGCGCAGGCGCCCGATGTTGTGGCGCGCGCTCTCCCGCAGGAGCGCCTCCGCCTTCTCTCTCGCGCCCGCCGTCGCACCCGCCGCGAACAATGCCTCGAGGCGCCCCTGCCGGTCCGGCACGGTCTTCCCGTCCACGGCGACCACGTCGCGGAAGAACGTCCAGACCATCGCGCCGGTCGTCGGGACCCAGGCGACGTCGGATACCGTGCGGCGGTACAGCCGCGGGTAGCCCCGGGCGCGCACCGCCTGGCTGTACTCCTCGCGCCCCATCGTCACCGCGAGCCGACCCTCCAGTGCCCGGATCCGCTCGCCCGCCTTGCGAAGCAGTCCCTCGATCGCATCGGCGCCGCCCGTCGCGGGCGAAGGGTCCTCGACCGGCTCAGGGGCGCCTCCTGCGACCGCGTCCGGCGGTGCGCTCGTCTCGCGCTTCGCGGGTCGATGGACGAACGCGCGGCTGAGCCTGGCCGTTCCCGATCCCTGCCGCGCCACGGCGCGGAGCACGTAGTCGCCTCCGTCGAGGCCGCTCAGTGAAAGGGTCGCGTCCGCCGTGACGCGTTGCCCCTCCCGGCGCGTCCGGGCGGTCGCGTGAACGACCGGCGGGCCTCCTTCGCTCGGGGCCACTTCGAAGTCGACCGCGAGGTCGGGGTCCGCGCTGTCGATCTCGACGAGCGCCGCGACCTGGTCGCCTCCGGTCGACGGGCAAGGGCGGAGTCGGCGCCCGCGCGGTGCCGTCGGATCTCCGATCACCAGGTCGCTCAGGCGCATGCCACCGGCTTCGCCGAGGTGCGCGTCGATGGGGTGCGCCAGGCCCCCGCGCCGTCCCTGCTCGTCCGCGACGGCCAATCGCAGCGAGTAGGAGCCCGGCGGGACGCCGAGCGAGAGGGTCCCTTCGGCCGGGGTCCCGGGGCCGCCCGACTCGAGCGACGTGCCGCCGGCCGCAACGGTCGTGCCCCGCTCGTCGACGAGCGCGAAGGAGAGGTCGACGGCGGAGGCTGGCGACACCGTACCGGCCGCCACCGCCGCGATCACCGTCAGGCGGTCGCCTTCGCCGTGCAGCACGTAGGCTCCGGCTTCCACCGGAATCTCATCGGCCCCGAGGGGCAGGCGGAGCATTGCCTCCGCCGCCGCACGGCCGCGCGCCGGGCGCTCGCTGTCGATCACGAACTGCCGGCGCGCACGGACGGTCACGCGCGGCCGCAGAACCCTCACCTCCACCGCGTGAAGCTTGCCGTCACGGTCGGAACCGCGGGGCTCGAGCGCGAGCAGGTAGTGGCCCACGCTCTCGCGCTGCAGGCGCGCGAAGGCCGCGGCGGGGTCGAGAAGGGCGCGCACCACGAGACCTCCGGTGCGCTCGCTCACGCGGCCGAGACCCTCGGCCAGGACACCGGCGTCAGCGCTCCAGTCCGGCGCGGCTCGCCGGGCCCCCAGGTCGAACGCGGGGCCGCTGGGCTGGACCGCGTCGATGGTGACCCGCGCCGCCGCGGCGGCCCGCGCCAGGTGCCCGAGTTCATCTTCGACCTCGGGGGTCCACGCGAAGCCGGCCGAGACCACGAGGACACGAGTCGGCGTCTCGGAACCGCCGAGCCCCTCGACGAGGACGCGAAGGGACCGGATGACGTCGAGGGCGCGCTCGCGCTCGCCTCTCTCGGTCTGGGCCGCTTCCGCGAGGACCTCTTCCGAGCAATGCGCGTCCGCCGACGAAATCCGGGCCGCCTCGGGTGCGGACGTCTCCGAGCCGGGGCCGCGCTCGGCCATGCGCCGGGCCGTCGGTGCGTCGACGATGACGTTGCACTCCCGTTCGATGGCGGCGGCCAGAGCCGAGTCGTCGTGCCTCGCGATCGCCAGCGCCTCCGCGGTGCCCAGCCGGCGGCGGGACGCCAGTTCCGCTGCCGGTGCGAGGGGCCGCTCGAGGGCGGCGGCGACGCGCTCCTTCTCGCGAGAGAGGTCGACCAGCGGGTTGCCGCCGGGGATCCCGACCAGCCCGGCGCGGTCCTCGGTACCCAGCCCGCGCACGAAGGCCGCCGCCGCCTTCAGCGACGGTCCGATGGTGGCGGCCGGCAGGCCGCCTCGATCGAGGACGACCAGGACCCTCCGTGAGCCTGGGGTCGATCGGTTCGAAGACCAGGCGTGCGAGCCGCGAGGAGTAACACCCACCTCGTTCCCCGGCAGCCCTTCGACGAAGGTCGCGAAAGCGATCGCGCGCGGCTTTCCGTCCACGCGGACGGCGAAATCGGTGGAGACGAGGTCGCCGACCGGACGCCCTTCGTCGTCCACGACCGTGGCCGCGATCGACACGGCTTCGGTCTCGGCGCGGAAGGTCTGCTGAGGCGAGCCGTGCGCCAGGGCCGTCGCGGCACACGCCGAAAGAAGGACAACCTGCCGGAACGTCGATTCGATCCCCCGCACGGCGGATCACCCTCCGGTCGCCGGATTATCACCCGGGAGGGCGCCCGCCCTCCC
>JBGASI010000700.1:0-2010 GCA_044229815.1 Vicinamibacteria bacterium
CAGGCCTCGCGCACCGCGATCGGCCGCGGCGGTCTGCCGTGGCTGTTGCTGGCCGCGGCCGCCGGTCTCGTCGCGACGGCCTTGGCAGCGGCCGTGGCCAGCGTCCACGGTCAGGTCGCCGACCGCCTGCGCCGGGGGCTGGTGCTCTCAGGTGGGCCCCGGCTGAACGGCTGGCTCGAGGCGCACTCCCTGCGCTTCCGCCAGGCGGACGAGGCACTGGCCGGCTTCTTTCGCGGACAGCCCGGCCGGCTCGCGCTGAGCGTGCTGCTCTACGGCGGCGCCTGGCTCGCCCGGACGGCGGAGACGCAGGTGTTCCTGGCCCTGCTCGGCGTCCCGGTCCCGCTCGTCGCCGCGATGGTGATCGAGGCGACCCTCATCCTGGTGCGCGCGAGCGCGCTGCCGCTGCCGGCGGGCCTCGGCGTCCAGGATGTCGGCTACCTCCTGGCGCTGCGGGCCTTGGGCGTCTCCGACCTGGCGACCGTCGGCACCGCGTTCGTGCTGATGAAGCGCGGCAAGGACCTCGTGTGGATCCTGCTCGGCCTCGCGCTCCTGTCGACCCGCCACCAGCGCGGCGGGCTGCTGCCGGTGAGCCTGCCCGACGCGCTGCCCGCCGCCTCGTAGACGTGCGCGGGCGTGCCTTGTCTGGGCCCGTGCTTCGTGCTTCACTGGCCTGATGCGGCTGGTGACGCGCGCGGACCTCGACGGGCTCACCTGCGCCGTGCTGCTCTCCCAGTGCGAGGCGATCGACGCGATCGAGCTCGTGCAGCCGCAGGACGTGATGGACCGCAAGCTGGCGATCGGGCCGGACGACGTGCTGACGAACGTTCCCTACCACCCCGGCTGCGGGCTGTGGTTCGACAACCACCTGCTGACCGACTCGCGCTCGGTCCCGCCGGCGGGCTTCCGCGGCCGGTACGGCCAGGCGCCGAGCGCGGCCCGGGTCGTCTACGACCACTACGCGCCCATGCACCCCGAGCTCGTCCGCCACTCCCGCCTGCTGGCGGAGACCGATCGGCTCGACTCGGCGCAGCTCACCATGGCCGACGTGGTGTCGCCCGAGGGCTACGTGCTGCTCGGCTTCACGCTCGACGCCCGCACGGGCCTCGATCGCCTGCCCGAGTACTTCTGCCAGCTGCTCGTCCCGGTGCGCGACCTGGCGGTCGAGGCGGTGCTCGACCTGCCCGCCGTCCGCGAGCGGGTCGCGCGGCTGCGCGAGCAGGACCGGGCCTTCCGCGAGGTCGCCCTGGCCCGCTCGCGGCTCGAGGGCCCGGTCGTCGTCAGCGACTTCCGCGGCCTCGACTCGCTGCCGGCGGGCAACCGCTTCCTGATCTTCACGCTGTTCCCGCAGGCGACGGTCGCCGTGCGCGTCCAGGCATCGGCCGCGCCGGCGAGCGTCTCCATCTCCGCCGGGAGGTCGATCTTCAACCGGACCTCGCGCGCGAACCTGGGCGTGCTGCTCTCGCTCCACGGCGGCGGCGGGCACCCCGGGGCGGCGGCCTGCGTGGTGCCCGAGGCCCGCGCAGACGAGCACCTCGCCGACATCGTCGCCACGCTGCGACGCAATGGCTGAGCTCGAGCTCGGCCTCAACCTGCCCTGGCTCGAGTACGGCCAGGACTTCGGCGCCTGCGCCTGGAGGCCCGACGGCGGCGTGGCGACACCCGCCCGGCGCGAGCGGATGCGGCGCGCGCTCGCCGACGCTGCGGCGAGCGGGGCGCGTGTCGTGCGCTGGTGGCTGCAGGGCGACGGGCGCTCGGGCCTGCGCGAGGACGCGGCGGGACGCGTGCTCTCCCTCGACGCGCACGTCTTTCCGGACATCGACGCCGCGGTGCTCGCGCTGCGCGAGGCCGGTCTGCGCGCCGTGTTCGTGCTCAGCGACTTTCTCTGGTTCGGCGCCGCGCGTCTCGTGGACGGCGTGCAGCTCGGGGGCCGCCGGCAGCTGGCGCGCGACCCGGACCTGCGCGAGGCCCTGATGGAGCGGGCCTACGCGCCGATCGCGGCTCGCTACGGCG
>JBGASI010000701.1:0-2002 GCA_044229815.1 Vicinamibacteria bacterium
AACAGCGTGCCGCGGTGCGCCCGCTCGAAGTAGCCCTTGTGCACGCGGTCGGCGCCGGTGAAGCTGCCGCGCTCGTGGCCGAACAGCTCGCTCTCGATCAGGTTGGCCGAGATGGCGCCGCAGTTGACGGCGAGGAAGGGCTCGCGGCTGCGGCGGCTGAGCGAGTGGATCGTCACCGCCACCATGTCCTTGCCGGTGCCCGTCTCGCCCGAGACGAGGACGCTCGCCTCGGTGCGCGCCACGCGGCCGACCAGGTCGTAGACGGCCTGCATCGCGGGCGAGCGGCCGATCAGCGGGCCGAAGCGGCCGAGCTTGCGCAGCTCGCCGCGCAGGCTGCCGATCTCGCCCTTCATCCGCAGGGTGCGCGTCACGTTCGCCAGCGCCATCTTGATGCGGGCGAAGTCGACGGGCTTGGTCAGGTAGTCGATCGCGCCGCGGCGCAGGGCCTCGACCGCGGTCTCGACGCTCGCGTCGCCGGTGATCAGCACCACCTCCGGCGCGTTGCCGGTCTCGAAGCCGGCGAGGAGGTCGAGGCCGCTGCCGTCGGGCAGGCCGAGGTCGACGAGCAGGATGTCGGGACGCTCATCCGTGATCCGCTCGCGGGCCTCTTTCACGGAGCCGGCGGTCCGGACGGCGAAGCCCTCGCGGCGCACGAGCTCCGCCAGCCCGAGCAGGAAGCCCTCGTCGTCGTCGACGACCAGGGCGCGCGGCGCGGTCTCGGGGTGGGCGCGCGGGCCGGCTGAGGTGGCGGAGGCGGCTGAGGCGTCGGACGGGGTCATGGCCCTGCTTTCTGCAGCTTCTACAGTGTGCTGCGCGTCTCCCGGGCGCGATCCCCGCTGCGCGGGGCGGACGCCAGTGCTGGCGCGGCTGACGGCAGTGTGTTGCGGTGGCACGACGCTTGCTCCTTCCACTGGTGCCGGCGCGCACGCGTCGCCGGCGGTTGCCGAGGAGGCAAGATGCTCTGGACGATCTTCGTGATCCTGGTCGCGCTGTGGCTGCTGGGCATGGTCAGCTCGTACACCATGGGCGGGCTCATCCACCTGCTGCTGGTGGTGGCGGTCGTGGTGATGCTGCTGAACCTGTTCGGCGGGCGCCGGGCGCTCAACTAGGCGTCGCACGTCATCTCCCGGCCGGGCGCGCGGCGCCCGGCCCGACCACCGTGGCGATCGCGGCGAGCAGGCGAGCCGGGTCCACGGGCTTCGAGAGGTGCAGCTGGAAGCCGGCGAGCAGCGCGCGGCGACGGTCTTCCGCGGCGGCGTAGGCGGAGAGCGCGATCGCGGGGAGCTGGCCGCCGCGGTCGGAGGGCAGCAGCCGCACGCGGCGCATCAGCGACAGGCCGTCCTCGCCCGGCATCGCGATGTCGCTCAGCAACAGGTCGGGCTGCAGGCGCTCGACCAGCTCGAGCGCCTCGCGCGCCGAGGCGGCGGTGGTGACGAGCATGCCGTTCTGCTGGAGGATCCGGCGCAGCGCCTCGCGCGCGTCCTCCTCGTCGTCCACGAGCAGGACGGCGATCTCGGGCTGGGGGAGCTCCTCGGCGACGGGAGCCGGCTCGCCCTGCGCCGGGCGCTGCGGCTCGCCCGGCGCCGACGCGGCCGGGAGCAGGACCGTGAACGTGCTGCCGCGCCCCGGTCCCGGGCTCTCGGCGCTGACGACGCCGCCGTGGTGGCCGATCACGTGGCGCACGACGTAGAGGCCGAGGCCGAGGCCGTGGTGGGCGCGCGTGCTCGTGCTGTCCTGCTGGCGGAAGCGCTCGAAGGCGAAGGGCAGGAAGGCCGGGCTCATCCCCTCGCCCGAGTCGGCGACGCGCAGGCGGGCCTGCCCGTCGGCGATGTCGAGCGACACCTCGACGTGGCCGCCCGCGGGCGTGAACTTGATGGCGTTCGAGAGCAGGTTCGACACGGCTTGCTGCAGCCGGCCGGGATCGCCCGTGACCCAGACAGGGAGTCCGGCGGGGGAGACGACGAGCCGCAGCCCCTTGAGCGAGGCGTCGCCGGAGGCGGCG
>JBGASI010000150.1:0-9212 GCA_044229815.1 Vicinamibacteria bacterium
GGGTGAGACGGCGTGCCGTTGTAGTTGCCGAGCAGGCTGACGAGATCGTCGGCGGTCGGCCCCACGACCGCGAGCGTCTTCAGGTCCTTGCGCAGCGGCAGCAGGGCGTCGTTCTTGAGCAGCACGATCGACTCGCGCGCCACGCGGCGGGCGAGCTGGTCGTGCTCGGGCGCGTCGTTGCGCGAGTAGGGGATCTGCGCGTAGGGCACGCGATCGGGGGGATCGAACAGGCCGAGCTTCATCCGCGCGAGCAGCAGCCGCTCGAGCGCGCGGTCGAGGTCCGCCTCGCGCAGCAGGCCGCGCTCGAGCGCCTTGCCGAGCGAGCGGTAGCTGCTGCCGCACTCGAGATCGCAGCCGCGCGAGAGCGCGAGCGCCGCGGCCTCCTCCGGCGTCGGCACGAGCTTGTGGCGCAGGTAGATGTCGTCGACCGCGCCGCAGTCCGAGACCACGTAGCCGCCGAAGCCCCAGTCCCTGCGCAGGATCTGACCGAGCAGGCGCCGGCTGGCGGTGGCCGACTCGCCGTCGACCCGGTTGTAGGCGCTCATCACGGAGGCGGCCCTGCCGTCCTCGACCAGCGCGCGGAAGGCCGGCAGGTACGTCTCGTGGAGGTCGCGCTCGCTCGGGCGCGCGTCGAAGTGGTGCCGGTCCGGCTCCGGCCCGCTGTGGACCGCGAAGTGCTTGGCGGTCGCGATCACCTTGTAGTAGCGCGGGTCGTCCCCCTGCAGGCCGCGCACGAACTCGACGCCGAGGCGGCCGGCCAGGAACGGGTCCTCGCCGTAGGTCTCCTGGCCGCGGCCCCAGCGCGGGTCGCGGAAGATGTTGACGTTGGGCGACCAGAAGGTGAGGCCCTGGTAGCGGCCACGCTCGCCCTGCCGCACGAACTGGTGGTGCTTCGCGCGCGCCTCCTCGCCGATCACCTCCGCCATCTCGCGGACGAGCGGCGCGTCGAACGTCGCCGCGAGGCCGATCGCCTGCGGGAAGACGGTCGCGACACCCGCGCGGGCGACGCCGTGCAGGGCCTCGTTCCACCACTCGTACTCCGGCACGCCGAGCCGCGGGATGGCCGCGGCCTGGTTCATCAGCTGCGAGACCTTCTCCTCGACCGTCATCCGCGAGACGAGGTCGCGCGCCCGGGCCTCGAAGCCGAGGCTCGTGTCGAGGTAGGGCGCTCGGGCCGGCTCCTCGGCCGGCGCGGCGGGCAGCGCGAGGCCCGTCGAGAGCGCGAGCGTCGCGGCGAAGAAGACCCCGCGGGTCGGGAGCGGGCGTTCCATGGCCTCAGTTTCCCACGGCCGGCGCGAGCGGCGCGCGACGCGCCCCGGCGCCGCCGACGTTGCCGGGCGCGTTGTCGTCGACGACGTGCAGCGCGGTGAAGACCTGGGCCATGTCCCTCGCCCACTGGCACTCGCGCCCCGAGTCGCCGCAGCCGGCCTTCAGCGACGTCTCGATCGGGAAGCCCCAGGCCGCGCGAAATTCGTCGGCGACACGCCCGTCCGGTCCCCACTCGACGCCGATCGAATACACGTCCCAGCAGGTGTCGTCGACGACGTAGGCGCCGTAGTCACGCAGCGCGCGCGCCAGGATGCGCGCCGCCTCGGTCGACAGGGCGTCGACCGGGAACTCGGGCCGCAGCGCGACGAGCGAGCCCATGCGCAGCGCGCTCACGCGCCCGCCGTAGGCGCAGGCGTTCGCGGGGTCGCCGGCGTAGCCGTCGGCGCGCGCAGCGGGCCAGCGGTAGCCGGGGGCCGACTCCCGCGGATCGAAGTGGAAGTTCCGGCGGCCGAAGAGGTTGACCTTCAGCGCGTGGCGGATCGTCCCGCCGGGCAGCAACTCGCCGACGCGCACGGTCCCGCCGAGGCTCGACATCGCCGAGCCGCCGTGCGCGCCCGCGATCCCGGCCCCGGAGGCGATGTTCTCGTCCGGGAAGCGATACTGGCTGGTCACCGTCCCGCCCGCGCCGCAGACGTGGAAAGGCTGCGTCTGCCGGATCGTCTGGCCGTCGGGCAGGAGGACCGCCGCCGACATGTTCGGCGTCGTGCCCATGTAGCCGGGGTCGGTGCTGAAGTCGGCGGGCACCGGGAGCGGATCCGGGTAGACGAGCTGCCCGGTCCGCAGCGAGCCGCAGCGGGTCTTCCCGCTGTCCCAGCCCGCGTCGTTCACGACGACCGGCTTCAGGGGCGCCGAAGGACGCTGGACGATCACGTCCTCGTCCACGGTCATGCCCATCGCGCCCGCCACGCCGATCCCGGCCGGCACGTAGCTGGCGGCGCTGCCGATCGGCACGTTCCAGATGCTGTCGCTGGCGAAGGGCCACTTGTACTTGTTGCGCAGCCCGCTCGAGAGCAGCGGCGTGCTCGGGTAGGACGCGCCGGGGCTCGCGGCGGCGCCCGGCGCGGACGACGGCGACGACGTCCCGTCGCCGCCGCACGAGGCGAGGAACGCAAGGGCGGCGAGGAGTCGCTTCACGGCTGGACCTCCGTGCGCCAGTCTAGCGCCGCGCCGCGGCCGGGCACATGGATCGATCGCCCCACGCCGCGCTCCGCACGGACCGTTCCCGCGCCAACGGCCCGATGGTACGCTCCCGGCGCACGCGTGTCCCGGAGCCCCGTCTTCCCGCCCGCCCTCGCCCCCGGAGAGAACCGATGAACCGCTGCCTTCGATCCGCCCTCCTCCCCGCCGTCGCCCTGGCGCTCGCGCTCGCTGCCTCGGCCGCCGCCGAGCCGCCGGCCAGGGCC
Source organism: Vicinamibacteria bacterium (assembly GCA_044229815.1). Taxonomy (GTDB): domain Bacteria; phylum Acidobacteriota; class Vicinamibacteria; order Fen-336; family Fen-336; genus DATBSL01. The sequence continues at coordinate 2,733 of JBGASI010000150.1, forward strand.
GCCTTCGCGCTGCGCGACGGCGACCGGGTCGTCTTCTACGGCGACAGCATCACGCAGGACGGCGGCTACGGCCGCCTGGTCGAGGAGTACGTCGCCACCCGCTTTCCGGCCTGGGACGTGCGCTTCGACAACGCCGGCGTGGGCGGTGACACGGTGAAGGGCGGCGGGCAGGGGCCGATCGACGTGCGCCTCGAGCGCGACGTGATCGCCCTGCGGCCGAGCGTCGTCACGATCATGCTCGGGATGAACGACGGCGGCTACAAGCCGTTCGACCCGACGACGCTGGCGGCGTTCGGCGAGGGCTACACCACCATCGTGCGCAAGCTCCAGCAGGCGCTGCCGGGCGTTCGCCTGACCCTCATCCGCTCGTCGCCGTTCGACGACGTGGCCCGGCCGCCCCAGTTCCAGCCGGGCTACGACGACGCGCTGCGCCGCCTCGGCTGCTACGTGATGACCCTCGCGGCGCGCGAGCGGGCGACCGCGGTCGACTTCCGCGACCCCGTGAACGCCGGGGTGGGCGCGCTCGTGAAGGCGAGCCCGGACCTCGCGCCGCTGCTGCTGCCGGACCGCGTCCACCCGAGCGGCGCAGGCCACCTCGTGATGGGCGCAACGCTGCTGCGGGCCTGGGGGGCCTCGGCGCTCGTGACCCGCGTCGAGATCGACGCCGCCGCAAAGGCCGTCGTCGCCGCGGAGAACACGGACCTGACCGAGCTGAGCGCGGGCCAGGGCTCCGTCTCGTGGACGCAGCTCGACCGCGCCCTGCCCCTGCCGCTCAACTTCGACGACGCGGAGGTCGCCCTGGCACAGAAGGCCGGCGCGGACCTCGCGTCGATCGACAGCGAGCCCCTGATCGTGAAGGGACTGCCCGCCGGCCGCTACGAGCTGCGGATCGACGGCTCGCACGTGGCTGATCTCTCCGAGGCCGAGCTGGCGACGGGCGTCGACCTGGCGCGCCGCCCGACGCCGCAGCGCTGGCAGGCCATGTCGGTCAAGTGGTCGGTCGCCGACAGCGTGGAGCTGCAGCGGTTGCGGCGGCGCCTGCTCGCGTCCGGCGCGGGCGATGCCACGACGCAGGAGGTGGCGGCGTTCCTGGCGCAGGCCGACGAGGCTGCGCGCCGGCAGCGGCGGGCCGACGCACGGCCCAAGGCCCGTCGATACGAGGTCCGGCAGCGCTAGACCTCCGCTTCGACGCCCCCTTGACACCGTGCGGCAGAGGGGGCTATGGTCCCGCGTCCTGGAGCGCAATTCGGCCGAGGCCGTCGCGCAAACCCAGTTGCCTCAGTGAGAAAGGCGGCAAGCATGCCCAAGATCACCCACTGGCTTCATCGCGCCGGGCTTGGCCTCGTCCTGGCTGCCGCGGCCATCGGGACGGTGTCGGCGGCGACTCGCCGGACCGCCCCTGCGGCAGGCGGGCTGACCGCCACGGCGGGCGGCGGCCCGACCGCGTGGTTCGTCGAGCTGCAGGACCCGCCGGCAGCGCTCGCCTGGGCCGAGGTCGTCGAGCAGGCCAGCCCGGCGGCGGCCTCCACCAGCGGTGTCCGGTCGCGGGCGCAGGCCGCGGCGCAGACGCAGCTGGCCGCGAACCGCGCGGCGCAGGAGGCGGTCGCCTCCGAGCTCACGCGGCTCGGCGCGAGGGAGATCTACCGGGTGAGCCGCGCACTGAATGGCATCGCGGTGCTCGCCGACGGACGGCAGGCCGCGGCCCTGCGCCGCCTCGACGGCGTGCGCTCCGTGAGCCCGATCCAGCCGGAGCTGCTGCACAACCGCACCAGCGTGCCGTTCATCGGCGCGCCCACCCTGTGGGAGTCCACGACGCCGATCCCCGCCGGCCTGAAGGGCCAGGGCATCAAGATCGGCATCATCGACACCGGCATCGACTACATGCACGGCGACTTCGGGGGCAGCGGCGCGCTCGCCGACTACCAGCAGGCGGCCACGGACAGCGCCGCCTGGACGACGAACCCGCGCAGCGGGCCGGGGCGCTTCCCGACGGCCAAGGTCGTCGGCGGCTGGGACTTCGCCGGTGACGCCTACACCGCCGGCGTGTCGCCGGCCCCGGATCCCAACCCGATGGACTGCAACGGGCACGGCTCGCACGTCTCCGGAACGGCCGCCGGCTTCGGCGTCACCGCCGCCGGCACCACCTACACCGGCGCCTACAACACGACGGCGCCCTACGCGCCCGCCCCGCGCATCGGCCCCGGCGTGGCCCCCGAGGCGAAGCTCTACGCGCTGCGCGTGTTCGGCTGCTCCGGCAGCACGGCGCTCACGGCGCAGGCCATCGACTGGGCCATCGACCCGAACGCCGACGGCGACTTCGCCGACCACCTCGACGTGATCAACATGTCGCTCGGCTCCTCGTACGGCCACCCGAACGACCAGACGACGCAGGCCTCCGACAACGCGGCGCGCGCGGGCGTCATCGTCGTGGCCTCGGCGGGCAACAGCGGCGACACCTACTTCGTCTCCGGCAGCCCGGGCGCCGCCGGCCGCGCGATCGCCGTCGCGAACATCACCGACTCCGGCACAGGCGCGCTGCTGCGTGTCAACACCCCGCCGGCGAACGCCGGAGACTTCGTCGCGGGAACCGCCGTCTTCGGCCCGAGCGCGTACGACGTGCCAGCGACCGGCGACCTGTCGCTCGCCAACGACGGCGCCGGAACCGTGACCGACGCCTGCACGGCGCTCACCGGCTTCCCCGTCGGCGCCGTGGCCCTGGTCGACCGGGGCACCTGCACGTTCAAGACGAAGACGCTCAACGCGCAGAACGCCGGCGCGGTCGCGGTGATCGTGGCCAACAACGCGGTGGCCACCGACCCGCCCGGCCTCGGCGACGACCCGGTGATCACGACCGCCATCACGATCCCGACGATCAGCGTGACGCAGGCGATGGGGGTCACGCTGAAGACGGCCCTCGGCGGCGGCACCGTGAACGTCAGCCTCCTGGGCGGCGGCGGCTCGATCAACGCCTCGAGCTCGCGCGGCCCGCGCGCGGCCGTGCCGATCCGGTTGAAGCCGGACGTCGCGGCCCCCGGCACCAACATTCCGTCCGCGCAGACGGGCCGCACCTGCCTGACCGGCGGCGGCTGCATCGTGCCGAGCGCGTCCGGGTACATCCCGGACAACGCCTCGCTCACGATCTCGGGCACCTCGATGGCGGCGCCGCACGTCAGCGGCCTGATGGCCCTGCTGCGCCAGCTGCACCCGGACGCCACGGTCGAGCAGCTGAAGGCGCTCGTGATGAACTACTCGCTCAAGGACGTGTTCCAGTACGCGGGCGGCCTCGGCCTGAAGCTGGGCAGCGGGCGCGTCGGTGCCGGGCAGGTCGACGCCGCGACGGCGAAGGAGGGCTCGGTCATCGCGTTCGGCAGCGACGAGCGCGGTCTCGTCTCCGTGAGCTTCGACGGCGAGGTGGCGGGCACGGTCCAGCGCGCGCGCAACGTCATCGTCTACAACCACGCGGACACGCCGGCCACCCTGGACCTGGCCCTCGTCCCGAGCGTCGATGCGCCGGGCGTCTCGTTCTCGCTCCCGGCGAGCTCCGTCACGGTCCCGGCCAGCGGCTTCACCTCGATCGAGGTCGTGATGAACGCCGACGCCGCCCAGATGGACTTCTCGGCCGATCCGACCGTCGCGACGGCCCAGGCGGGCCTCGCGCGCTTCCGCCTGAGCGAGGAGGCCGCCTACGTCACGTTCAGCCAGGCCGCCAACGTGAAACTGCGGCTGCCGGTCTACGCGGCCCTGCGCCCGGTGGCGGCGGGCGCCGCGAGCGGGCCGATCCAGACGGGCGGCGCGGCCACCGGCAGCGGGACGATCACGCTCGCCGGCAGCGGGCTGTGCACCGGCACGCTCAGCTCCGGCGCCTGCACGGGCAGCTTCCCGACCGACCGCGCCTCGCTGGTGAGCGCGTTCGAGCTGCAGGGCGTGAGCGCCAAGGACCCGTCGCTCGCGGGCAGCTCGCTCGCCCCGGCCGACCTGAAGTTCGCGGGCGTTCAGTACGATTCCGCGAACGGTCTCCTCGTGTTCGGCCTCGCCACGTGGGAGAGCTGGGCGACGCCGGCGCAGGTCGCGTTCAACATCGTCGTGGACGGCAACGACGACGGCACCGACGACAAGGTCCTGTTGAACCCCCGCTTCACCTCGAACACGCTGCCGACCGACCTGTTCCTGGGGGCCACCGGTAACTACGTGGCGGGCACCTCGGTGTCGTCCAACTTCTACCTCAACCTCGCGGGTCCCGCCTCGATCGACACGAGCCTGTGGGGCAGCAACGTGGTGGCGATCGCGGCCACGCCCGCGCAGCTCGGCGTGACGCCCGGCCAGCCGTTCCGCTGGCGCGTCGTCTCCTGCCCGGGCTGGAACGCCTACTGCAGCCTGCCGCCCTCGCCGTCTCCGCTCGACGCGCTCGGCCCCTTCACCTGGAACACGGCGGCGCAGGGCCTGGACTTTGGCGGCGACTGGGCCCTCGACGACCAGCCCGGCAACACGATCCCGGTCGCCTGGAACACCGCGAACTTCACGACGAACGGGACGCAGGGCGCCCTGCTCATCCACCACCACAACGGCGAAGGAACGCGCGCCGAGCCCGTGCTCGTACAGACGGACGGCGTGGCGCTGCCGGCCTCGGCGGACCTCGCGCTGGCGCTCTCGCTGCCCGTCACCCAGGTCCAGCCGAGGTCCACGGCGACGCTCGGAGCCCTCGTCTACAACGCGGGGCCGACGGCGGCGACCGGCGTGCTCGTCCACGTCCCGCTGCCGCTCGGGCTGGCTTACGTGTCGCACGCGGGCGGCGGCAGCTACGACCCCGCTACGGGCCTGTGGACCGTCGGCGGCCTCGCCAGCAACGCCAGCCAGAGCCTCACGATCACCTTCGAGGCCCGGGTCTCGGGCACCTACCCGCTGCTCGGGGAGGTCGCGGCGGGGCTGCCGCTCGACACGCACCCGGGCAACAACCGCTCGACGGCCACGCTGACGGTCCGCGAGCAGGGCGAGACCGTGGCGGGAGGCTTCTTCACGGTGGCCCCGTGCCGCCTGCTCGACACGCGCGGCGCCAACGGCACGTTCGGCGGTCCCGTGCTCGCGGCCGGAGCCGAGCGCGTGCTGCCGGTCGTGGGACAGTGCGGCCTGCCGGCGACGGCCAAGGCGGTGGCGGTCAACATCACCGTGACGGACGCGACGGCCGCCGGCTTCCTGCGCGCGTACGCGGCATTCCCCGCGACGGTCCCCAGCACGAGCGTCCTCAACTTCGTCGCGGGCGTGACGCGCGCCAACAACGCGATCGTCGCCCTCAACGCGTCCGGCCAGCTGGCGATCGGCAACGCCATGGCCGCGGGCAGCGCGAACGTCGTGATCGACGTGGTCGGCTACTTCGAGTAGCTCGCCAGCGTGAGTGACCGGCCGTCGTGTGCGGCCGGTCACTCACGAAGCGGGCGAAGCGCCCGCAGCAACCGCGCCCGGGCGTCCCGAGGTGAGCCGTCTCACACCGAACGCCCGGCGCGGGGTGCCAGCATCCCCCGCGTCATGTCACGACCGCGCCTCGTCCCCGCGCTCCTGTTCGTTGCGAGTAGCCTGGTCCCGCGGCCGGGAGTTGCCGCCGCCGCCATCGTGGCCAACCACGCCAGCGTCGACGCCGCCGCCATCCCGGGGCCGGCGGTCGCCGCGGCCGCCGCCCTGAAGGTCGCGCTGCGCCACGCCTCAGTGGGCTCGAACATCGACTCGGGCCTGGACCAGCTCCAGGCGACGAACGCCCGCTACGACCGCTCCAGATTCGACTTCTTCCCGCGGGGCAACCCCGGCTGGCAGGCGAAGATCCAGGACCTGGTCGGCTTCGTCGCGGCGCAGCCGACCGCCTACGACGTCTTCTCGATGAAGTTCTGCTACATCGACACCGACGCCGACTGGCCGAGCTACCGGGACGCGATGCTGTCGCTCGAGGCGCAGTACCCCACGCGCCGCTTCGTGTGGTGGACGATCCCCATCGAGCAGGGTTCCGCGCACGCCGGACGCCAGGCGTTCAACGACTCGGCGCGTGCCTACGCGCAGGCCAACGGCAAGGCGCTGTTCGACATCGCCGACATCGAGGCCTGGGACGCGGCGGGCAACCGGCGCGTCGACGCCTACGGGCGCGAGCTGTTGCAGCCGGTCTGGACCAGCGACGGGGGCCACCTCAACGCGGCGGGCGCGCTGCGCGTCGCGAGCGCCTGGTGGTGGCTCGTCGCGCGGCTCGCGGGCTGGCCGGGCGGCGCGCTGGCGGTCTCCGCGGTCTCGCCGGTCAGCGGCCCGCTCGCCGGCGGCAACACCGTGACGATCACGGGCTACGGCTTCGCGGCCGGCGCCAGCGTCTCCTTCGGCGGCAGCGCGGCGACCGGCGTCGCCGTCGTCTCGTCGACGCAGATCACGGCCACGGCCCCGGCGCACGCCACCGGGCTCGTGACGGTGGCCGTCACCGTCCCGGCCGTCGGCAGCGGCTCGCTGCCCGAG
>JBGASI010000151.1:0-10461 GCA_044229815.1 Vicinamibacteria bacterium
CGGATCTTCGACACGAAACGGGAGCTGGGCAGCGCCGCCGCGGAGCGCGCGGCGGTGGCGATCGGCGAGGCCATCGCGCGCTCCGGTGAGGCGCGCGTCATCGCCGCCACCGGCGCGTCCCAGTTCGAGTTCCTCGACGCCCTGACGGCCCTGCCGGGCATCGACTGGGCCCGCGTCGGGATGTTCCACCTCGACGAGTACGTCGGGGTCGGCGACACGCACCCGGCCAGCTTCCGGCGCTACCTGCGCGAGCGGATCGTCGAGCGCGTCCACCCGCGCTTCTTCCACTTCCTGGCCGGGGACGCGCCCGACCCGGCCACGGAGTGCCGGCGCGTCGGCACGCTCCTGCAGGAGGCGCCGGTCGACGTGGCGTTCGTCGGCATCGGCGAGAACGGCCACCTCGCCTTCAACGACCCGCCGGCCGACTTCGAGACGGAGGAGCCCTACCTCGTGGTGGACCTCGACGCGGACTGCCGCCGGCAGCAGCTCGGCGAGGGCTGGTTCGCGACGCTCGACGACGTGCCGAGCCAGGCGCTGTCGATGTCGATCCGCCAGATCCTGCGGGCCAGCGAGATCCTGTGCGTCGTGCCCGACGCCCGCAAGGCGAAGGCGGTCGCCCGCTGCCTCTCCGGGCCGGTCACGCCGCTGCACCCGTCCTCGATCCTGCAGACCCACGCGCGCACCACCGTGTACCTCGACCGGGATTCGGCCGCGCTGCTGCCCGCCGGGCCCGCTCGATGAGCCACCCCGCCGCGCGGGCGGCGTCGCTCGGCCTCCTCTCGCTGCTCGCGCTGGCGGCGTCCGGCGCGAGCACGCGAGGCGAGGCGCCGCCCCCGGTCCGCCACGACATCCCGTACACCACCCGCGTCGCGACACCCCACGTCGCGTGGGCGGAGATCCTGCCCGGAGGACCTGTCCGCGGCTTCTTCGTCCCATCGGTGACGGAGGGGCGGGACATGGTCGAGCTGATGCAGCGGCTCTCGCTCGAGCCGACCACGGTCACGATCGACCGCAACTGGGACGTCAACTGCTGGGGGCTCGGCGACTACTACGACGGCGACCACGTGCTGCGCGGCGACAGGGACGACTTCCGCATCGTCTACGGCTACGTCGAGGAGGAGATGCTGAGCGCGAAGCCGTTCGAGGTGCTGGTGATCCCCGGCCTCAACGGCTGGTCGCGCTTCACGCGCGGTACGCGCGACGCGATCCTGCGGCGGGTCAGCGAGGGCGCGGGGCTCGTCCTGCTCCACCCGTTCGTCGGCGACGTGAAGGCGCACCCGTTCCGGGGCGACGAGCCCGAAGGCGATGCGCGGCTGTGGGAGATCTCGCCGCTCGTGGGCGTGCCCGACGACCGCGTGAGCGACCGCGGCTATCCCGAGCCGAACCAGGAGGCGATCACGGAGGGCCGCTGGCAGGCCCGGGCGCACCCGATCACCGAGGGCCTCGACCTCGACCTCATCCCCTCGGGGGCGCGCGGCGGCCGCTTCTACCGCTACGAGGCCAAGGGCGACGTCGCGATCGAGGCCGCGGGCCTTCCCGTCGTCGCGACGCGCACCTACGGCAAGGGCCGCGTCGTGGCCTTCGCCGCCGTGGGCGACGGCCTCGTGCCCGAGGCGGTCGACCCGGTGAAGACCCGCACCCCCTGGGACTACTGGGAGTACCAGCACGCGCTGCTGGCGCGGGCCGTGCTCTGGGCGGCCCGCGGCGAGGCGGACGTGCGTATCCGGTCGCTACGCGCGACTCCCGAGGCCGGGCTCTCGCTGGTGCTCGCCTCGCGCACGCCCCGAACGGTCGCGGTCGAGGCCCGCGCGCGCGGCGCGAACGGGACGGTCCTCGGGACCGCCACCCGCACCCTGTCGCTCGCGAACGGAGAGGGCCGGCTGGCGATCGGCCCATCCGACCTCGCACCCGGCGGCTGGCCGGGCGGCCGCTCGGTCGTGGACGTGATCGTGCGCGAGCCCGGCACGCGCGCCACGCTCCAGTGGGGCTGGGCGGGTCTCGACGCGCCCCGGGCCGGGACGCTCTCGGGCCTGCGGGCGAATGCCACCGTCTATCGCGAGGGCGACACCATGAGCGTCGTGGCCCGCGCGGCGGGAGAGCTCGCCGGCCTGACGCTGCGCGTGAGCTTCGCCGACGACCTCGGCCGTCTGCGCGCGGTCGAGTCGGCCCCCGCCCGCGGCGAGCGCACGTTCTTCCACCGCCTGGACCACGTCCTCGGCCGGCGTCTCCTCCTCACGGCCGAGCTCGTGGACGCGCGGGGCCGCGTCGAGGACACGCTGCACCACGAGCCCATCGTGGTCGCGGCGCGCGAGCGCCGGACGAGCGAGTACCGCGGCCTGCTCTCCTTCGAAACGCCGGTCCACTACCTCGCCGAGCGGCGGCTGCGCTTGCTGCGCGAGCAGGCCATGGACACCAGCTTCACGTGGGGCGGCGAGGTGAACGACGAGCTGCAGCTGCCCCGCGGCTGGTTCGGCGTCTACTGGTACGACCGCGGCCCGACGACGCCCGAGGGGATGGCGGCCGCGATCGCGGAGTTCCAGAGGACGGGCGACGTCGACTCGCTGGCCTATCTCGTCAAGAAGGAGCTCTACCGGCGCACCGGGGAGACGCGCTTCCTCGCGCGCAGCCCGAGCCTCGACGACCCGCTCGTCCGCGAGCGCCTGTTCGACCTCGCGCGCACCTCGGCGCGCGCGAAGGCCGTCTACAACATGGACTACTACTTCGTCGGCGACGAGGGCTCGCTCGGCTCGTACGCCGACGCCGTCGACTTCGACTGGAGCAGCCACGCCCTCGCCGGCTTCCGCGCCTGGCTGCGCGAGCAGTACGGCTCGCTCGAGGTGCTCAACCGCGAGTGGGGGAGCGCCTTCCCCGGCTGGGACGCGGTCGTGCCGCTCACCACGGAGGCGGCGCGTCGCGAGGGCCGCTTCGCGCCCTGGGCGGACCACCGCACGTACATGGAGGTCTCCTTCGCCCGCGCCTACCAGACGGTGCGCGACGGCGTGCGGGAGGGCGACCCCGAGGGCCGCATCGCGCTGTCCGGGACGCAGGTCACGAGTCCCTGGAACGGCTGCGACTGGCACCGGCTCGACGCCGTGATCGACGACTTCCTCTCCTACTCGGGCGGGAACCAGTGGGACCTCCACCGCTCGTTCGCGAAGCCGGGCGCGCGGATCGGCTTCTGGACCGGCTACGGCCGCAGCGGCGCCGCGGTGAAGCACGAGGTGTGGACGGCCGCGCTGCAGGGCGTCCTGCACCCGCAGCTGTTCTGGAGCCCGTCGATCGTCAACCCCGACCTGACGTTGTCGCGCTCCGGGCGCGACCTCGGCTCGGCCTTCCAGGCCCTGCGCTTCGAGGGCATCGGCCGGCTGTTGATGGAGGCCGAGCGCCTCGACGACGCCGTGGCGGTCCACTATTCGATGCCGTCCGTGCACGCGGCGGGCATCCTCGGCCGCCACGACCGCGACGACGTGGAGCACGGCGAGACGAGCTTCCCGGCGAACCGCGACGGCTGGGTGAACCTCCTCGACGACCTGGGCCTGTCGTTCCGCTTCCTCGCGGCCCCCCAGGTGGAAGCGGGCGCGCTCGCGGGCAAGCGGGTCTTCGTCCTCCCGCATTCGACGGCGCTCTCCGACAGGGAGACGGCCGCGATCCGTCGCTTCGTGGAGGAGGGGGGCGTGCTGCTCGCCGACGGCGCCACGGGCCTCTTCGACGAGCACCTCGCCTGGCGGGAGGCGGCGGCGCTCGACGCGGTCTTCGGCGTCACGGCGCCAGCGCCGCGGACGCGCGTCGCGCCGGCGGCCCGGCTGACGGGTCCCGTGCGCGTCACGGCGGACGGCGCGGCGCTCGGCCTGCAGGCCCGGGACCTCGCGGGGATCGAGGCCCTCGAGCCCGGCCTGCGCGCGCGCGAAGGTCGCGCCCTCGCGCGCGTCGGCGGGGCGGACGTGGCGGTCGTCCACCCTCTCGGCAAGGGGCGCGCCGTGTACCTCAACGCGCTCGTCGACCGGCGGGGTCCCGCCCGCGACGCCTGGCGGGTGGTGCTGCGCGCGGTGCTCGCCGGGGCCGGCGTGCGACCCGCCGTCTCGCTGAGCGACCCGGCTGGCCGGCCGCTCCGCCAGGTCCGCGTCGCGCGCTACCGCCTCGGCGCGCACGAAGTGGTCGCGTTGCTGAGCGGGCAGCTCGAGGTCGAGACGTCGTTCGGCCGCGACGGGGTGACGGTCTACGACAGCGCCGACAGCGGCCGCCTCGTGCGGCACGTCGTCGACGTCACGCTGCCCCGGCGCGCGCAGGTGACGAACGCTCGCACCGGCGAGGACCTCGGCGAGACGGACCGGCTGCGCACGACGCTCACGGCCGGCGACGCCCTCGTCCTGTCGCTCGGCCCGGCCCGAACGCCCTTGCGCCTCGAGGGGCCGGGCCACGCGGCGCGCGGGGTGGCCGTGGACTTCACGGCTGTCGGCGAGGGCGCCGCCCGACGGCTCCTGCGCTGGCGCGTCTGGGGGCCCGACGGTGCCTTCCGGCCCGAGTACGCGCGCGTCCTTCTCGACGACGGCGCGCGGGCCGCGTTCGTCCTGCCCTCGGCCCTCGACGACCCGGCGGGGGAGTACCGTGTGCGGGTGGACGACGTGCTGAGCGGGGCCACGAGCGAGACGACGCTGCGACTCGAGTAGCGGAGGTGTCATGACCGAGCGGTGGCCGTTCCTGAAGGCGGGCGCGGGGCTCGCAGTGCTCCTCGCCATCGCCCTCGGCGTCCCCACGCTCCTCCACGCCCAGGTCCCCACGCCCGAGCAACTGCGGGTGCTCGAGCCGCAGGCCGAGGGCCCCCGCATCACGCCCCTGCTCGCGTACCAGCTCGACCGCGCCTGGGCGTTCGACGCGGCGCGTCAGGAACGGTTCGGCCGCGTGAAGACGGAGGCCGACCTCCTCGCGCTGCAGGCCGAGCTGCGGGCGAAGCTCCTCGCAGCCATCGGCGGACTGCCCGAGACGAAGGCGCCGCTCGACGCTCGGGTCACCGGCACGATCCCGATGGACGGCTACCGGATCGAGAAGCTGGTCTTCGAGAGCCTGCCCGGCGTCCACGTCACCGCGCTCGTCTACGTGCCCGACGCGCCGGCGGGACGCAAGCCCGCCGTGCTCGTCGCCTGCGGCCACTCGCCGGTCGGCAAGGCCCACCCGGGTTACCAGGAGATCGCGGTCCGTCTCGCGCGCCGCGGCTACGTGGTGCTGTGCTGGGACCCGGTCGGCCAGGGCGAGCGCAGCCAGTTCTGGGACGCCGCGCGCGGGCAGAGCCGCTACAACCTCGTCTGCGGCGAGCACGCGGTGCTCGGCAACCTCGCGACCCTCGCCGGCACGAGCCTCGTCCGCTACGAGGTGTGGGACGGCGTGCGCGCCGTCGACTACCTGCTGACGCGCGACGACGTGGACGGCGCGCGGCTCGCGGTCACCGGCACGAGCGGCGGCGGCTTCCAGGCGGCCTACATCGGCGCCCTCGACGCGCGGATCGGCGTCGTGCTGCCCTCCTGCTTCCCGACCGCGCTGCCGATGCGCATGGCGAACCGCATCTTCGAGGACCCGGACAGCGATCCCGAGCAGGACCCGGCGGGCCTCGTCTCCGAGGGGATCGACCACGCCGGCCTGCTGCTGCTCGCCTACCCGCGGCCGCTGCACGTCTCGGCGGCCGTCCTCGACTTCTTCCCGATCGAGGGCACCCGGCGCACGCTGCGCGAGGTGTCGTCGTTCTACCGGCGCTTCGGGCACGCGGACCGGATCGCCCTCAGCCAGGGCTACCACAAGCACCAGTACTCGGCCGAGAACCAGGCGAGGGCCTTCGCGTTTCTCGATCGCGCGCTCGGCCGCCCGCCGGCCGGAGCCTTCGGCGAGGCGAAGACGCTGGCTCCGGAGACCCTGCGCTGCACGCGCAGCGGCCAGGTGCGCGTGGACCTGGCCGGCCGCTCGCTGCCGGAGGTGATCCGGGACGACGCGCGCGCGCGTCCCGCCGCGTCCCGCCCGCTCGCCGTGGCCTACGCCGGCCCGGGCTATCCCGGCATCCGCGACTGGCCGGTCGTGGTCTTCGCCGGCGTCGCCCCGCGCGACGCGATCGCGTGGGAGGCGGCCGGCAGCGCCCGTGTCGGCACCGCGATCGTCGACCGCTACCGCCTGCACCACAGCGGCGGGCTCGTGCTCCCGCTGCTGCACGTCCGCCGCGACGGCGCGCCCCGCGGCGACGTCCTGTTGCGTGTCGGCCTCGAGGGCAAGCTGCGGCCCGAGGACTGGGCCTGGGTCGAGGCGCGGCTCGCCGAGGGCCACGAGGTCGTCTCGTTCGACCTGCGGGGCACCGGCGAGACGCGCATGCGCTACAGGGCGGCCTCGATCGACGACCCGGCGCTCGCGCCCGCCGCCGAGGAGGCGGCCTACGCGAGCCCGCTCTCCGGCGTCCTCGCGAACCACGTCTACAACGCGCAGCTGCTCGGCCGGCCCTACTTCTTCGAGCTGGTCGAGGACGTCGAGATCGCCGCGCGTTTCGCGCGCGGGCGGCTCGGCGCTCGCGCCCTGGCGATCGACGCACTGCCCGACGCCCGCCTGCTGGCGCGCGCGGCGGCAGCCGCGCTGCCCGCCGTGGCGCTCGTCCCCTCGCCGGCGGGCGAGGCGTCGTTCTCCTGGCCGGCCGCCGTCGAGGGGTTGCAGGAGTCCTGGCCGATCCACTACCTCGTGCCCGCGGGCGCCGCGCTGCGCCTCGACGGGACGGCAGGAGGGAAGCGATGAGGGTCCTGTTCCTCGGCGGCACCGGAAACATCAGCACGGAGTGCGTCGCCGAGGCGCTTGCGCAGGGCCACGCGGTCGGCGTGCTGACCCGCGGCCGCCGGCCCTCGCCGTTCGGAGCGCGCGTGGAGGCGATCGCCGGCGACCGCAACGACCCCGCCGCCCTGAGCGCCGCCGCGCAGGGTCACTGGGACGCGGTCGTGGACTTCCTCGGCTACACGCCCGAGGAGGTCGAGCGGGCGCTCGCCGCCTTCGCCGGCCGCACGGGGCAGTACGTCTTCATCGGCACCGTGGCCGCCTACGACAAGCCGAACGCGCCGCTGCCGTTCACGGAGAACGCCCCGCTCGCCAACCCCCACTGGGAGTACGCGCGGCTCAAGATCGCCTGCGAGGCGCTCGTGCGCCGCGCCCACGCCGAGGGCCGAGTCCCCGCCACGATCGTGCGCCCGTCCTACACCTACGGCCAGGCCTGGATCCCGTCCGGCTTCGGCGGGCAGGACTACACGGTCGTCGATCGGATGCGGCGCGGGCTGCCGGTCGTCTGCCACGGCGACGGCTCGGCGCTGTGGGGCATGACGCACGCGAGCGACTTCGCCGTCGGCCTCGTCGGCCTGCTCGGGCAGGCCGCAGCGCTCGGCGAGGCTTTCCACGCCACGACGGACGAGGTCCTCAGCTGGGACGCGATCTACGCCGCGATCGCCCAGGCGGCCGGCACGCAGGCCCGCCTGGTGCACGTGCCGAGCGCCCTCATCGCGGCGATCGTGCCCGACCGCGGGGCGAGCCTGCTCGGCGACAAGGCGCACAGCAGCCTCTTCGACAACTCGAAGATCCGGCGGCTCGTCCCCCGGTTCCGGCCGCGCGTGCGCTTCGCCGAGGGCATCGCCCGCTCGATCGCCTGGTTCGACGCGGACGCCTCGCGCCGGGTCGTGAACCCCGTCGCGAACGACAGCATCGAGCGCGTGCTCGCGGCCTGGGGCCGCGCCTGGGAGGGCCTGCCCGCGGCTGGGCCGCGCTGAGGCCCCAGCCTCTCAGGGCCGGCCCGGCGGCGGGTAGCCCTGGGCGGCGTCGTCCAGCACCAGCACCCAGTCGAGGGGTTCTCCCGGGTCGGGAGGCGTGAACGCCCGCTCGCCCTCGTTGGCGAACTCGCCGATCGCCGTCGCCTGGCCGTCGCGGGGGTTGAACCACCAGGCCTTGACCCGCGCGCCGCGAATGGCCGACATCCTCACCCGGAACGGCCGCCCGACCGGTGCGTACACCATCGCGTAGCGGCCCTCGCTGTCGCGCGTGGCCACGAAGCGGTAGCGTCCCGCGCCGGGCAGCGCCGTCGCCACGCGATCGACGACGATCACCGTGTCGTCGGGGACGCGGGTGAGGAACGGCCGCGACTCGAGCAGGCGCCGGGCGTGCTGCATCTGGCCGGCGCCCGGCTGCGCGATTGCCTCGAACCACGGCAGCAGCGGGTCGTTGACGGGCGGCCGCGGCGGCGCCCACATCTGCCAGACCGAGTGGTGGCCGTAGGTGTGTCCGCAGGCGCCGCCGAAGAGGTCCCAGTAGAGGGGCCGCCGCACGTCGGCCGCGATCGAGTGGCCGAATCGCTTCGCGTCGAACGAGACCGGGTGATCCTCGTAGATCGGCTCGGCGTCGAGCACCGGCTTCGTCGGGACGCGGTCGTAGTCGGCGCGGGTCGTGTCGTAGCGGCCGCTGAACTCGGCGACGTGGCCGTTCTGCCGCATGTTGAAGTCGAGCCAGTCCTCGCCGTGGAACGCCTCGGCGGAGCCGCTGCCGCCCGTCGGGTGCAGCGTGATGAGGTGCGCCCCGCCGTCGCCCTGGCGCAGGCCGGCCGCCATCGCGCGCAGGATCGCCTTGTGGCCCTCGGTCTCCGCCGGCCGGTCGCCGCCGAGGATCCAGATCACCCCGCGCTCGCGGTAGCGGCGTCCCAGCCACTCGCCGTAAGCCGCGGCGTTCGCGGGCGTGAAGATCTCGGGGCCCACGCCCCACTTCTTGTTCCACTTGTCGCCCCACGTGGGCAGGAAGCCGACGTAGAGCCCGAGCGCGTTCGCCTTGTCCACGACGTAGTCGACGTGGTCCCAGTAGTCGTTCGCCGGGCCCTCGCGGACGTCGGGCTGCGTGGGATCGTTCTGGCGCAGCGGCCGGTGACCGTAGGGGTTCGGGTCCGCGAGCCCGTCGAGCTCCGCGAGCGCCACGGCCTGGACCACGCTGAAGCCCTTGCGGGCCCGGTCCTCGAGGTAGCGGTCCACCTCCTCGCGGCCGAGCCGATGGAAGAGCTCCCACGCCGTGTCGCCCAGGTAGAAGAAGGACTTGCCGCCCTCGTCGACGAGGAAGCGCCGGTTCTCGCTCACCTTCAGCCCAGGAGGAGGAAGCGCGCGTGATCTTCATGGGGCCGTTCTCCTTGCCGCTCTGCTGGCGCAGTGTAGCCCCAGCCCGGCTCCGCGTCGCGCCTCGCTTCCGGGCCGGCCGCGGCGTACCCTTGCGCCTCGAAGGAGCGCGCGTGTGAGCCTCTCGGCGATCGACATCCTGGTGTTCGTCGCGTTCTACGCCCTCGTCCTCGGCGTCAGCGCCTGGAAGAGCCGCGGCCAGAAGACGAGCGAGGACTACTTCCTCGGCGGCCGCCAGCTGCCCTGGTGGCTGATCGGCGTCTCGATCGTGGCCGCCAACATCTCCACCGAGCAGTTCGTGGGGATGGCCGGCCAGGCGGCGGGCGAGGTCGGCCTCGCGGTCAGCGCCTGGCAGCTCACCGGCGCGGTAGGGATCGTGGTGGTGGCCTTCACGTTCCTGCCGCGCTTCCTGCGCGCCGGCATCTACACGATGCCGGAGTACCTCGAGTACCGCTACAGCCCGGCGGCGCGCACGGTGATGTCGGTGCTGACCGTGACGATCTACGTGACCGTCACGACCACCGCCGTCCTCTACTCCGGCGCGACCGCGCTCGAGACGATCTTCGGCCTCGGCCTGAACGCGGCGCTGCTCGTGATCTGCGGGATCGCGATCGGCTACGTGCTCTGGGGCGGCCTGCTCGCGGCCGTCTGGGCGGACCTGTTCCAGGGCTCCGCGCTGCTCGTCGGGGGCCTCGTCACGCTCGGGCTCGGGCTTGCCGCGGCGGGCGGGCCCGCCGCCTTCCTGCACGCGAACGCGGACCGCCTGCACATGATCCTGCCGCGCAGCCACCCCGAGCTGCCCTGGACGGCGCTCGTGGGCGGGATCTGGATCCCGATCTTCTACTACTGCGGCCTCAACCAGTTCATCACCCAGCGCACGCTCGCCGCGCGCTCGCTCGGGCAGGGCCAGGCCGGGATCGTGTTCGCGGCCGCTCTGTGGCTGCTCGTGCCTTTCGCGATCGTGATGCCGGGCGCGATCGCGCACCAGCTCTACGGGGCCTCCCTGGTGCGCGCCGACCAGGCCTACCCGATGCTGATCCGCGAGCTGGTGCCGGAGGGCCTGCGCGGCTTCATCCTGGCCGCCCTCGCCGGCGCCGTGATCAGCACGCTGGCGTCCGTGCTCAACTCGGCGTCGACGCTGTTCACGATGGACCTCTACCGCCGCTTCTTCCGGCCCGCGGCCGCGCAGCGGGAGCTCGTGCGCGTCGGCCGCGTGACGACGGTGGCGGCGCTGGCGCTCGCCGCGGCGCTGGCCGGCTCGCCCTTCCTGAAGGGCGGCGTCTTCACGTTCATCCAGGAGTTCCAGGGC
>JBGASI010000152.1:0-9094 GCA_044229815.1 Vicinamibacteria bacterium
GTGGCCGCCGCCGCCGCCGCTCCCGTCCCGGCGAGCACGCGCAGCGCCCGCCGCCGGCCGGGGTTCACGGCTTCACCCCCTCGTCCTTCGGCTTCGGCGCGCCGTCGCCCGCGCCAGGCGACGACGAGCCGCCGCCCAGGGTCCTGGCGAATCGGTAGCCGGCCCCCAGCGCGGCACCGACCGCCAGGCCCGTCAGGCCCGTGGCGATCGCTCCGACCTTGCCCTGGCTCTCGTGGATGCCGGGGTAGGTGTCGGGCGGCGTCGGCCGCTCGATCGTCACGGTGTCGTGCAGCGGCACGCGGAAGGCGAGCTGCTGCTCGGTGCAGCCGAAGCAGGGATGCCCGAGGCCGATCGGCCAGGCGTCCGTCACCTCGCCGAAGTGCAGCGTCGAGCAGCTCGCGTGGGTGGCCGGGCCCTTGCAGCCCGTCTTGTACAGGCACCAGCCCTGGCGGTGCCCCTCGTCGCCGAACTGCTGCACGAAGCGCCCGGCGTCGAAGTGGGCGCGGCGCGGGCAGTGCTCGTGGATCGTGCGGCCGTAGGCGAACTTCGGCCGGGCCTTCTCGTCGAGCGCCGGCAGCGTCTTCAGCACCGCGTACTGCAGCGCCGTGCCCAGGAAGATGTACGGGTTCGCGGGGCAGCCCGGGAGCGTGACGACGGTCTTGCCCTTGAGCACCATCGGCGCCCCGGTGGCGCCCGTCGGGTTGGGATCGGCCGACGGCAGCCCGCCCCACGACGCGCAGGACCCGATCGCGATGATCGCGCCCGCCTTCTCGGCCACCTCGTTGACGATGTCGAGCGCCGTGCGCCCGCCGATCTGGCAGTAGATGCCGTCGTCCTTGGTCGGGATCGCGCCCTCGATGACGCAGATGTACTTGCCGGCGTTCGCCGTCATCGCGGCCTTGAGCGCCTCCTCGGCCTGCACGCCGGCCGCGGCCATCAGCGTCTCGTGGTAGTCGAGCGAGACGAGGTCGAGGATCAGCTTCGCCAGGTCGGGATGCGACGTGCGCAGCAGCGACTCCGTGCAGCCGGTGCACTCCTGGAAGTGCAGCCAGATCACCGACGGCTTGAGGCCGGCGGCCGCCGCCTCCGCGATCCGCGCGGCCGCGGTCGAGCTGAGCCCCACGGCCGCGGCGGCCATGGCGATCACCTTCATGAAGCTGCGGCGGTCCTGGCCGGCGGGCTCCCCTGCCGACGCCTCGAAAGACCGGAGGTCGTCCATGCTCGTCGCCTCCCCTGTTCCGTCCCGACGTCTGCCGGGCGTGTGGCACTGCCTGCGCTCGAGTGATGCGAGGACCGGCGCGGCCGGCCCCATTGGGTGGCCCGAATCATCGGGGCTGGTCATGCATCAAAGAAATGCGCCGGATGAATCATCGGGCTGGTCTTAATGGTCCATTCCGCCCGCGGAGGACGATTCAGCGAAACGGTCGAAACAAACCGGGCGGAACACAGGTAACGTGTGGACAGGCAGCGATTTGCCGGGTCACCTTCGCGAAGACGCAATCGAGTTCGTGCAGGGAAGCACGGCGTGGTGGTAGCCTCTCCGACCCATGATCGGCTCTTCTCTCCACTCCATCCCCACCCCCTCGGTTCTCGTCGACCTCGACGTCCTCGAGGCGAACGTCGCGCGCATGGCCACGCGGGCGCGGGAGGCGGGCGTGCGCCTGCGCCCCCACGCGAAGACCCACAAATGCCCCGAGATCGCGCGCCTGCAGCGCGCCGCGGGCGCCTGGGGGCTCTCGCTCGCGAAGGTCGGCGAGGCGGAGGTCTTCGTCGCGGCCGGCTTCGACGACGTGTTCGTCGCCTACCCGGTCGTCGGCGAGGACAAGGGCCGGCGACTGCTGCGCCTGGCGGACCGGGCGCGCCTGGCGGTGGGTGTCGACAGCCTCGAGGGGGCGAGGACGCTCGCGGCCCCCTTCCGCGCCGCGGGACGCGTCCTGGACGTGCTCCTGAAGGTCGACGTGGGCTACGGCCGAGTCGGCGTCGCGCCGGCTGAAGCCGTCTCGCTGGCGACCCGCCTGGCCGAATGGCCCGGCCTGCGCCTGCGCGGGGTCTTCACGCACGCCGGCCAGGGGTACCTCGCCGAGACGAAGGCCGGTGTCGACGCGGTCGCGCAGGGCGAGGGCGAGATCCTCGCGGCCGCGGCGGCCGAACTGCGGGCGGCCGGACTCGCGATCGAGGAGACCTCGGTCGGCTCGACGCCCACCGCCGCCGTCGCGATGCGCGTGCCGGGCGTGACCGAGTGCCGCCCGGGCAACTACGTCTTCCACGACGCCTCGCAGGTGGCGCTCGGGACCTGCGGCGTCGACGACTGCGCCCTCACCGTGGTGGCGACCGTGGTCAGCGTCCCGGCGCCCGGCCGCGCCGTGGTCGACGCCGGCAGCAAGACGCTGTCGAGCGATCCCCTACGGCCCCAGCCCGGGGGCTACGGACGACTGCTGGGCCGCCGCAGCCGCCTCGAGAAGCTCTCCGAGGAGCACGGTGTCGTCGCCGTGGCCGAGGGCGAGTCGTTCCGCGTCGGCGAGCGTGTGCGCATCCTGCCGAACCACGCCTGCGTCGTGGCGAACCTGCACGACCGGCTGATCGGCGTCAGCCGCGACAGGGTCGAGGCGCTGCTGAGCGTGGCCGCGCGGGGGCGGGTCCGGTAGGTTTGCAGGCTTTTACTTGACTCGTCAACTATCGATCAGTATAGTAAGAGGGTGGGATCGGTAAAGGACGAGATCAAGCAGGGACGGCCGTTCCGCTCGCCGGCCGACGAGACCGTGGTGACGCTGCTGCGCACCGCCGACCACCTGCGCACGCGGCTCTCGGGCGTCGTCGAGGCCCACGGCGTCACGCTCCAGCAGTACAACGTGCTGCGCATCCTGCGCGGGGCCGGCGAGGCGGGGCTGCCCACCCTCGAGATCGCGGGCCGCATGATCGAGCACAGCCCCGGGATCACGCGTCTGCTCGACCGGCTCGAGGCCCGGCAGCTCGTGCGCCGCGAGCGCTGCCCGCAGGACCGGCGCCAGGTCCTGTGCTACGCCACCGCCGCCGGCCTGCGCCTGCTCGCGCTCGTCGACGACCCGCTCGAGCAGGAGGGCGCCCGGTTCGTCTCGCCCCTCGACGCGCGCAGCGCGGCGGAGCTCGTCCGCGCGCTCGACACGCTGCGCAACCCCGCGGCTCCGGCCGCCGCACCCGCCCCCGGCCCGGGAAGACCAGAGAAGAGCAGGAAGAAAGAGAAGAAGGAGAGAAGGCCATGACGAAGCGTTTCGCCGTACTCGCCGCCGCCGTGCTGGCGGCCTCGCCCGCGCTCGCCGCGGACAGCTACACGTTCGACAAGTCGCACACGGCCGTCGGCTTCCAGGTGCGTCACATCGTCACGAACGTCAGCGGCAGGTTCAAGGACTTCGCCGGCACGATCCAGATCGACAAGGCGAACCCGGCCGCGTCGAGCGTCGAGTTCACGATCCAGGCCGCGAGCATCGACACGAACGAGCCCAAGCGCGACGAGCACCTGCGCTCGGCCGACTTCTTCGACGTGGCCAACCAGCCGACGATCCGCTTCAAGAGCCAGTCGGTGAAGGCCGCAGGCAAGGACGCCTACGAGGTCACCGGCGAGCTGACGATGCGCGGCGTGACGAAGACGATCACCCTGCCGGTGCAGTTCCTCGGCGAGGGCAAGGACCCCTGGGGCAACGAGAAGGTCGGCTTCGAGATCGCGACCACGCTCAACCGCAAGGACTACGGCATCAACTGGAGCAAGACCCTCGACAACGGCGGCCTGCTCGTGGCCGACGAGGTCAGGGTGCAGATCTCGGTCGAGGCGAACAAGGCGAAGGCGGCAGCGCCCGCCACGAAGTAGCCGCGGCGAACGTGTCGTGCGAAGGGGGCGCCTGGCGCCCCCTTTCCCGGTCCCCGGGCCGGGCGCTCAGTCCCGCGACGCGTACTCGTCGCGCGGGAAGAGGTCGCGGTTCGGCGCGACGGCCGGCTGCCTCGACGCCGGCTTCAGCCTGGCCAGGGCCTCCCGGATCTCGCCGAGGCGGGCCTTGCCGAGGTACTCCTCCCCCGCCGTCGCGCGCGCGAGCCAGGCCTGCGGCTCGAGCGGGATCGGCTGCCGGCTGCCGATCAGCACGTCCCCGCCGTCCGCCTCGAGCACGTGCGGGAACACCGCGCGGAAGGTGGCGTAGACGCGGTCGGTCGGGGCCCACGTGCACATGACGCCGCCCGGGTTGAGCCGGCGCGAGGCCGCCTCGAAGAACTCGAGCGAGTAGAGGTTCCCGCTGCCCGAGGTCTCGGGCCAGGTCGCGTCCGTCTCGATAAGGTCGTACGTGGCGGGGCTCGCCTCGAGGGCCTTGCGCCCGTCCTCGATGCGGATACGCACGCGCGGGTCCTCGAGCAGGCGCCGGGTGTCGTTCATCGGCACCAGTCCCACCAGCCGCCACAGCACGCGCGGCTGCGGCGAGGCGATCTCGAACACGGTCGTCGAGCGGGTCGAGCTGCGGTAGGACGCGGCCCAGGCCGTGTCGCCGGAGCCGAGGCCCACGACGGCCACCGCCACCGGCGACGGGTGGACACTCGCCGGCATGGCGCCCAGCTGCGTGTGGCCGCTGCCGTAAGGCAGCCAGCTGTTGCCCTTCCCGTTCACCGACAGGCGCCAGTCGCCGCCGTCCGGGGCCAGCGCCACGACGCTCGTCGCGTCCTCCTCGAAGAAGACGAGCGGCACGGGGCCGGTGATGCCGTGGAGCCGGCGCCAGAGCCGGTCCGGGCCGGGCAGCAGCACGGCGAGCAGCGCCAGGAGCAGCGCCGGGATCGCAAAGACCCTGCCGTAGTAGCGCAGACCGGCCGCCGCGAACACGATGCCGAGCGCCAGCAGCAGGCGCAGCGTGCCGGGCGTGCCCAGGTACTGCAGGCCGACCAGGCCCACCAGCAGGCTGCCCGCGGTGCAGCCCGCGATGTTCGCGGCCTGCAGCGCGCCGACCCGGCGGCCGCTCGCGGCCGGGTCGTCGTGCACTGCCCGCTGCAGGACCGGGTACGAGATGACCATCAGCTCCGTCGGCAGGATGAACAGCAGCAGCGGCAGCTCGACGTAGAGCCGCACGATGCTCGTCCGGTCGGCCTCGTGGCCCAGCGGGAAGAAGGCGTAGCCCGCCCAGTACTCGACGAACCAGGCGAAGCGCGGCAGCGCCGGCGAGAGCGTCACGACCGCCAGCACCGGGACCGCCGCGAGCGCCAGGATCGCGCACTGGGTCAGCAGGAAGGCCCGCAGCGGCCGGCGGATCCGCCGGACGAGCGGGGCGCCGGCCAGCGAACCGATCGCGGAGCCCAGCAGGTAGATCGAGAGCACCGTGCCGAAGGTGAAGGCCGTCGACTTCACCGCCACGTCGAGCAGGCGGAACCAGACGAGCTCGAGCGAGAGCGCGACGAATCCGGACAGGGCGTAGAGGGAGAGCCACAGCCCGAGCGGTCGGGAGCCCGGGGCCTCGGAGCCTTCGGGCAGCGCCGGGGCGTCCGGCGCGGGTGGGGCCGTCGCGCGCCGCTGGAGCCACGCCAGGACGAGCGCCCCGCTGCCCACGGCGAGGTTCGCCGCGGCCGCGACCAGGACCGACCCGCGCACCCCGAAGCGCGGGAGCAGGAGCCACGGCGCCGCGAAGGCCCCTGCCGCCGCCCCCAGCACGTTGATGCCGTAGAGCCAGCCGATGCGACGGCCCGCGCCCTCCACGTCGGTGACGACGGCGCGCACGAGAAACGGCAGCGACATCCCCATCAGCACGGTCGGGGGCAGCAGCGCCGCGAGGTGCAGCAGGCCCGCCTGGAGCGACGGGCTCGGCAGGTGCACCGCGCGCGGGTAGAGCCAGTCGTAGTAGAGGTAGGTGCTCGCGGCGCCGAAGGCCGCGATCGCCAGCTCGAGGGCGGCGAACGCGCGCAGCGCGCGCGCCCCGGACAGGCGCGTGCTCAGCCGGCCGCCGAGCTGGCTGCCGAGGCCGAGACCGGCCATGAAGGCGGCCACGATCATGGCCACCGAGTACAGGCCGACACCGCTGTGCAGCGCGAGCAGCCGCTGCCACGCCACCTGGTAGACGAGGGCGGCGGCGCCGCTGAGCAGGAAGAGCCCGCCGGCGAGGACGACCGCGGGCGTGTCGCGCGGCGGCGTGGAGGGTCGCGGGTCGGCCATGCGAGGACCGCCTAGGCTATGTGCCGGCGGCGGGCGGGTCAAGCGAGGCGCGCGAGCAGGTGCCAGCCTCCGGCGACGAGCCACCACGCGCCCACCAGCCGGAAGAGCCACAACACCGCGCGCGTCCCGACGAGCGCCTGGATGTGGACCGGGAACGGCAGCGGCGCGCCGGCCTCGGCCGCGGAGCCGCGCCCCGGCGCGAGCCAGCCGAAGGGCAGGACCGTCAGCGCGACGCCCAGGCGCAGGACGGCCACGGCGTCGGCCTCCTGCACGCCCTCGGGTCTGCCGAGCGCCGCCGCGACGCCCAGCGCGAAGAACG
Organism: Vicinamibacteria bacterium; assembly: GCA_044229815.1. GTDB lineage: Bacteria > Acidobacteriota > Vicinamibacteria > Fen-336 > Fen-336 > DATBSL01. Next base: position 6,471 of record JBGASI010000152.1, read on the forward strand.
CGGCGAGCGAGCCGAGGATGCCTGTCGCGAGGAAGCGGCGGTGGCGGGCGGCCCAGCCGAGCGTCCGGCGCAGCGGGACGTCGTGGGTCTCGCCGCAGGCGCGCCAGCTCGTCTCGCCGAGCGGCTCGCGCAGCGTCACCGCCGGGCCGCCGGCGCCGGGCCCGCCGCACCACAGGCAGCGCCCCCCGGCGTGCGCCACGGCGAACGGCCGCGCGTAGAACCGGTGGCTCAGCACCAGCCCGACCCCGAGGCCGAGCGAGGCCCACGGGCCGAGCGGCTGCCGCGTGAAGAGCCACAGCACGCAGGGCACGGGCAGGAACAGCAGCAGGCCGGCCAGACGTTCGCTCACGGGCGAGTGCTATCACCGGCGCGGCCGGCCGGCAAGCGGCGCGGTGGCTGCGGGCCGGCGCGGCCGTCGCGTAGAATCGCCTCGCCATGAGCATTCACCCGACGGCGCTCGTCTCGCCCCAGGCCCGGCTCGGCCACGACGTGGTCGTGGGCCCCTTCGCCGTGATCGAGGCCGGCGCGAGCCTCGGCGACGGCTGCGAGATCCGCGCGCACGCCGTCGTCCGCGCCGGCACGCGCCTCGGCAGCGCCAACCGCGTCCACGAGGGCGCCGTCCTCGGCGGTGAGCCGCAGGACCTCTCGTTCCAGGGCGGCGACACGGCCGTCGTGATCGGCGACCGCAACACGATCCGCGAGGGCGTCACGATCCACCGCTCGACGAAAGCAGGGGGCGCGACGGTCGTCGGTTCGGATTGCTTCCTGATGGCCTACGCGCACGTCGGCCACGACGACCACCTGGGCGACCGGGTCATCGTCGGGAACAACGTGCTGCTGGCCGGCCATGTCGACGTGGCCGACCGGGCCTTCCTGTCGGGCGCCGTGGGCGTGCACCAGTTCTGCCGGGTCGGGCGCCTCGCGATGCTCGGCGGCTGCGCGAAGGTGGTCCAGGACTGCCTGCCGTTCGTCATCAGCGACGGCAACCCCGCCCGCGCGCGCGGCCTCAACGTCGTCGGCCTGCGCCGCAGCGGCGTGGCGGCGCCGCAGCTGAGGACGCTCAAGGAGGCCTATCGGCTGCTCGTCCGCTCGGGCCTGCCGCGCGACGCGGCGCTCGAGCGCATGGCGGCGCTCGCCGACCCGCTCGTGGACGAGATGATCGCCTTCGTGCGCGGCTCGAAGCGGGGGTTCGCCCACGGCCGCCGCGGCTCCTCCGACGGGGACTGAAGGCCGGAACCGACGCGTCCGGCGCCTCGTATAATCGGAGTACCGGTCTTCGACCGGCTGTCCCCGCCAAAGGAGAAGGGCCTTGCTCAAGCGCGTCTTCCTGTTCGTCCTGACCAACATCGCGATCATGGTCATGGTCTCGATCGTGTTCGGGATCCTCGGCCAGCTCGGCGTGCTCGACCTCGCCGGCGCCCAGGGCACGCTGCTCATCTACTGCGCCATCTGGGGCATGGGCGCTTCGTTCGTCTCCCTGCAGCTCTCGCGCTGGATGGCGAAGCGCGCGCTCGGCGTGCAGCTGATCGGGCCCGACGCGCGCAGCGCCGAGGCCCAGTGGCTCTACGCGACGGTCTCGCGGCTGACGCAGGCCGCCAACCTGCCGCTGCCGGAGGTCGGGATCTACGACTCGCCCGAGGTGAACGCCTTCGCCACCGGCCCGTCGAAGAGCCGCAGCCTGGTGGCGGTCTCCAGCGGGCTGCTGCGCGCCATGGACCGGCAGGAGATCGAGGGCGTCCTGGCGCACGAGGTGTCCCACATCCGCAACGGCGACATGGTCACGATGACCCTGATCCAGGGCGTCGTGAACGCCTTCGTGCTGTACCTCGCCCACGTGGTCGCGGGCATCGTGCGCGGCGCGGTCTCCTCGCGCGACGGCGAGGACCGCGGCCCGTCGTTCCTGGGGGTGATCGCGGGACAGCTCGTGTTCATCCTGGCGCAGATCGTCTTCGGCCTGCTCGGCTCGCTGGTCACCGCCTGGTTCTCGCGTCACCGCGAGTTCCGCGCGGACGCGGGCGGCGCGGAGCTGGCCGGCCGCGGCAGCATGATCGCCGCCCTGCGCAGGCTGATGGCCCAGCAGGGCCGGGTCGACACGCGCAGCCCGGAGCTTGCCGCCTTCAAGATCAACGGCCAGTCGAAGCTGATGGTCCTGCTCTCGACCCACCCGCCGCTCGAGCAGCGGATCGCGGCGCTCGAGGGCCGGGCCTAGCCGGGCTCCCCGCCGGCCAGCGCGGCCACCAGCGCCGCACGGCGCACCAGGTCCGGGACGAGCACGTGCTCGTCCCGGGCGTGCGCCCCCCCGCCGGTCGGGCCCAGGCCGTCGAGCGTCGGGACGCCCGCCGCCGCCGTGAAGTTGCCGTCCGACGCCCCGCCGACCCGCGCAGCCCCCAGCTCGAAGCCGAGCTCGCCGGCGATCGCGCGGGCGCGCGCGTAGAGCGCTTCCGAGGCCGGGGTGGGCTCGAGTGGCGGGCGGTCGAAGCCGCCCCCCACCTGCACCCTCACCCCGGGGTCGAAGGCCGCGTAGGCAGCGAGCGCGGCGCTCGCGCGGGTCATCTCCGCGGCAGTCCAGGCCCGCGCGTCCACCGTCAGCTCCGCCACCTCCGGAACCACGTTCGAGACGCTGC
>JBGASI010000153.1:0-13506 GCA_044229815.1 Vicinamibacteria bacterium
CTCGGCGGTCGAGCAGAAGCTCGAGCGGGTGGCGCTCCGATCCGAGGTCGAGGAACTCAAGGCCCGCGTCGACACCCTGCAGGCGCAGGTTCGAGCCCTCGAAGAGCGCCTCAGCGCGTAACGCTCAATGCGCCCTTGGGCGCGCCATCTCAGTCCCGTGAGGCATGGCTTGCGGGGGGCTCGAGCCTGATCACGAGCACCTGGGGGATGCGATCGAAGTCGCCGTCGAGGGTCACGACGCGCAGGCCGTGCTGGGCGGCAGAGGCGGCGATCCAGAGATCGTTCGGAGGCACAGGCGTGCCCTGCCGCCTGAGGTGAGCGTGGATGGCCGCGTAGCGGTGCGACGTCTCTTCGTCGATCGCGGGCACGCGGCACCGGGGTGACGCGAGGAAGTCGGCGAGGCGCCTTTCGTTCTCCGCGGGCTTGCTCCCCCTGAGAAACCCCGCCCGAAGCTCCCCAAGGACGATCGGGCTCAGGAAGACCTCGGCCGCTTCCCGGACCGCGGTCTTGACCCCGGGGTGATCGCGCAGGAACGCCGCGTAGGCCGACGTGTCCAGGAGGATGGAGCTCACTTCCACATCTCGGGGTCGATCTGACGATGCTCCTTCATCGCCTCCCTGAACTCCTGGTACTCGGCCTCCGACCACGTCCCCGCGAACCGGTCGAGGTCGTGGTGGAGCACCTTCTTCCCCCCCGTCTCGACTCCGGTGGCCTCTTCGAGCAGCCGGACGACGGCCTTGTTCAGGCTCAGCTTCTCCCTGCGGGCCTTCTCCTTGACGGCCTTCGCCACCGCTGGCGGCAGGTTTCTCACGGTGATCGCGTTCACGGGCACCTCCTGGCGATGCACTTCATGATGCATTGTGCATCACCGATGATGCAAACGAGGGCCTCGCCGCGGTCGGGCGATCGGCCGGCACGCTGGCGACGCTGACGCAGTTCCACCGGGAGGTGTCTAGCCGGGTCGAGCCAGCGCTTCTCCCCCCAGGTCCAGCAGCTGACCGCTGCGCAGCAGGCACAGGGCCGCCCGCACCGGCGCGCCGGTAATCCTCGCCAGCGCCTGCCGGTAGACCTTCAGCTGCGCGCCGTGGGCCTCGATCGCCGCCGCGCGGTCGTGCAGGTGGGCGGTCTTGAAGTCGATCACGGTCCAGGCGCCGGCCTTGCGGTAGGCGAGGTCGATCTGGCCGGTGGCGAGGACGCCCTTCTCCAGCGGCAGGGCGAAGGGCAGCTCGCGGTAGACGAGGTCGGCGGTGTCGGCGGCGGCGATGTCGGGGAGGCTGCGGGCGCGGGTGGCGAGCTCGGCGGCGGCGACGGCGTCGTCCGGGGTGAGGGCGTACTGCGGGGCCAGGGCTCGGGCCGCGGTCGCGAGGTCGGGGCCGAGCGTGGAGGCCTGGGCCAGAAGCGCGTGGACGAGGCGGCCGAAGGCGGCGGATCGCGTGGACGGAGCCTTCGCCAGCGGCTCGGGCGCGTCCGCGCCGAGCTCGGCTTCGGTCTCGTTCGTGATCGGGGTCGGCGCGGGCGTCTCCGCGTCTTCGGTCGTCGTCGGGTGCTCGCTGGCGATGGTGACGCGCAGAGAGACCTGACGTGCGGCCCTGCGGCGGGTCTTGCGCTCGGCTTCCCAGGTCTGCTCGCGCGATAGCGCGGCCTGCGTGTCGGCGTCGGTGCCGTCGAGGACGGCGCTCGCGCGGGCACGCGGGGCGGCTTCGCCGCCGAGGTCCAGCTCGCGTGAATCGAACCAGGTGACCTCGGCGGCGCCGCTCGTGCCGTCGGCGCGGACGGTGCTGGCGCGAGCGGCGTAGGGCGGCTCGCGGTGGTCGATCGCAAAGCCCTCGATGGCGTCGTCGAGCCAGGCCTTGCGGCGCTGGTCGGGGAAGCAGGGGATGACGAGGTGGTCGCGGGCGCGGGTGAGGGCGACATAGAGGAGGCGGCGCTCCTCGGCCTGCTGCTGGTTCTGCTCGTCGGCCTTCGCGGCGTCCCAGCCCTGCGGCTCGAAGCCGCCGATCTTGAGCCAGCCCTCGCCGGTGGCGTGGCGGACCACGACGCCCGGGGTCGGGAGGCGGTCGGAGAGCAGGTCGGCGACGATGACGATCGGGTACTCGAGGCCCTTGGCCTTGTGGACGGTGAGGACCTCGACCTGGGCGCCGGCCTGCTCGCCCACCGGCGAGTCGCCCTCCTCGCGGCCGGCCTGCGCCTCTTCCTGGAGGAAGGCGACCACCGCGCGCAGGGTGGCGGGGCCGGCGGCCTCGTAGGCGCGGGCGACGTCGAGCACCTTCCAGAGGTTGGCGACACTCTGCTCGCCGGCGGTGCGCAGGCGGAAGGCGGGCAGGGCGCGCGTCTGGGCGAAGAGCGCGGCGATCACCTCGCTCGGCGGCTCCACGCGGCGGCGGCGGTGCAGCGACTGGAGGATGGCGAAGGCGCGGCCGACGAGCTCGGCGTTCGCGACACTGTCGCCGATCGGGGCCAGCGGGTTGAGGATGCCGCCCGTCGCCGCGAACTGGAAGACGTCGTCGTCGGAGAGGCCGAAGAAGGGCGAGCGCAGCGCGGCGAAGACACTGAGGCGGTCGGCCGGGTTGTCGATCGCGCGCAGGACGGCGGTGAGGGCCTGCACCTCCTCGCGCGCGTAGTACTCCTTGCCCCCGACCAGCCGGTACGGGATGGCGTGGGCAAGGAGCGCCTCCTCGAAGGGGCCGATGAAGTCCGGCGTCATCTTGCGCACGAGGAGGCCGATGTCGCCGGGGCGCGCGGGGCGGACGGAGTCGTCGCTGCGGTCGCGGACGCTCCAGGGCCTGTCGCGGGTGATGCTGGCGATGAAGGCGGCGATCGTCTGCGCGAGGACGGGCCGGATGCCGGGGACCGTGCGCTTGGTCGGCTCGGGCAGGCGGTCCTGGGGCAGGGGCAGGGCGATCGTGCGCGCGCCGCCTTTCGCGGTCTCGCCGCGGCTGGCGACGAGCGGGCGCGGCTGCGGGTCGTCGGGGCCGCTGAAGACCTGGTCGAAGCGCTCGTTGACGAAGGCGAGCACGGAGGGCACCGTGCGGAAGTTGGTGCGCAGGGCCAGCACTTCCCCGCCGTTTCTCTCGACGAGGCGCTTCACCTCCTCGTAGATCGCGATGTCGGCGCGGCGGAAGCGGTAGATGCTCTGCTTCGGGTCGCCGACGACGAAGAGCTTGCCCGGGGCGAGGCGGACGCTGCGCCAGTCCTGGGCGGCGGGGTCGGCCGTGGCGCTTCCGGCCTCGGGCGCGGCCTCGGCCAGGAGGAAGGCGATCTGGGCCTGCAGCGGGTCGGTGTCCTGGAACTCGTCGACCAGGATGAAGTCGAAGCGCTTCTGGAAGTAGCGGCGGACGGGGATCTCCCGCGTCAGCACGTCGCGCGCCTTCAACAGCAGGTCGGCGAAGTCGACGAGGGCGCGGTCGCGCTTCAGGGCCTCGTAGGCGTCGAGGAAGCCGCGGAGGCGATCGCGCAGCGCCCAGGCCAGGTCGGCGTCGGAGGCCTTCTTGTAGCTCTCCTGCGCCTGCTTCACGGCTTTGAGCTCGGTCTTCGTCTCCTTGCAGGCGTCCTTGGGGCTCCAGTTGCCCTGGTTGCCGCTGTGGGCATTGACGTACAGCTCTCGGCACAGTCGCTCGAGCGCTAGGCCATCGGCGCGTTCGGTCCTCTTCAGGAACGTCTCGAGCCGCTCGACCTGGCGGTAGGCGTCGTCGCCGGTGTTCGTGCAGCTCTTCTTCAGGGGCCGCAGCGTCTGGAGGGCTTCACCGAGGCGCTCTCTCAGGCTGGGAGTGTCGAAGGCCGGGCGAGCGGTCGGCTGGCCGAGCACGTCGCGCTCGCGGGCCATGGTGACCGCCGCCTGGCGCAGGTTCTCGATCTTCAGGCCGAGCGTGAGGGCGCGCAGCAGCGTCTCGTCGGCCTCGGCCATGCGCGCGTCGAACCAGGCCTCCCACGCGTCGTCGAGCACGCGTTCGCCGGCGATCTCGGCCGCCACCTGGAAGCCCGGGTCGAGACGGGCCTCGAACGGGCGCTCCTTGAGCAGCGCCTGCGCGAAGGCGTGGATCGTCGAGACCGGCGCGCGCTCGAGGTCCGTGACGGCGGCCCGCAGCCGCTCCCGCCGCGCGGCGTCGGTCGTCTTCGCGAGCGCGTCCTCGAGGCCCTCGCGCAGGCGCAGCTTCAGCTCGCCCTCGGCCTTCTCGGTGAACGTGATCGCCACGACGCGGTCGAGCGTCGCGCGGCCGGTCGTGACGATCGCCAGGATGCGGTCGACGAGCACCGTCGTCTTGCCGGTGCCGGCGCCGGCCTCGAGCAGGAAGGTGGTGTCGAAGTCGCGCACCACGCGCTCGCGAACGGCCTGGTCGGCGGGCGGGCGGGTCATGGGCATTCGGACCCCGAGACCACCTGCCCGCTCACGGGATCTCCCTCAGGCGGTTGAACGCGGCCAGGCGCGGATCGGCCGATTTCCTCTCGGCGCGGCTCTGGACGAACCCGATTTCCTCTCGGCGCGGCTCTGGACGAACGGGCCGCAGACGGCCTTGAAGTCGCAGTAGGTGCAGCTGTCGGCGACGGGCGGGAAGACGCCGGCCACGGCGAGGTCGTCGAGTGTCGAGAGGACCCTGGCCAGGGTGGCGTCGACCTCGGGGGTCGCCGGGCAGGCCTTGCGCTCGTACTCGCCCTTGGCGGTCGCGTAGTAGTAGACGGCCTCGGCGACGGCGCGGTCGGGGAAGAGCGCCTGCGCGGCCCGGTTGTAGATGGCCAGCTGGAGCTCGCGGCCGCCCTTCCACTGCTCGTCCTTCTTCCACCAGTAGCCGCCGGTCTTGTAGTCGACCACCTTGACCTGGCCGGTGGAGCGCGAGAGGTCGATGCGGTCGATCTTGCCGCGGAACGAGACGACGGCGCCCGGCGCGATCGCGACCTCGAGCGCGTCGAACTCGCGCTCGAAGGACTCGGGCACGAACGCGGGGTCCTGCTCGAGCTGGTCGCGCAGCATCTCCTCGAGGTCGCTGCGCAGGCGCACCCGCACGGGGCCGAGCAGCGCGGCGTTCATGATGCCGCCCGCGGCGGCGAAGCGGGCGAGCTCCTCGTCCACGAGGACGCGGACGCGATCGGCGAGTCGCTCGAGGTCCCGCGCGCCGAAGGGCAGCTGCCCCGCCGCCGCCAGCTCCGCGAAGAGCCGGTGCGCGACCTCGTGGTAGAGCGTGCCGAAGTCCTTGTCCTCGATCTGGTAGGCGCGCTCGGGCTCCTCCCACGCGCGCAGGCTCAGGCCGCGCTGCAGGAAGTGGCGATACGGGCAGTCGGCGAAGCCCTGGGCGGCGCTCGCCGACGAGCGCTGGCCGGCGAGGCGCAGCCGGGTGAGCGCGTCGGGCGAGCGGGCGACGTCGACGATGCCGTCCCACGCCGTGAGACTCGGGCTCCACGCGGCCTGCTCCTGGGCGAGCGAGCGGACGAGGAAGCCATCCGGCGCGGCGAGGTGGCGGGCGACGCCCGTCGTGCCGCTGGCCGTGAGCGCGAGGTCGCGCTCGACGCGGTCGACGGCGAGCGCCGGGTCCTCGGGGTGCGGGCGGCCGAGCGCTGTGGCGCCGGGTGTCGCGAGCCGTGCGAGCTCGTCCCCGCCCACGCGGCGGCCGAGCGCCGCTTCGAGCGCGTGGAGCAGGAAGGACGACGGGACCCGCTCGCGCCCCGAGCCCGAGTCGAAGCGGGGATACGACAAGACGAGGCGCTCTTCCGCGGCGCGGACGGCGTCCGTGAAGAGGAGGCGTTCGGCCTCCTGCGCGTCGCGCGTGGTGCGCAGGTCGGGCGAGAGCGCCTCGCGTTCCTCGTCGAGCAGCAGCGGGTCGGGGCGCACGATGCCCGGGAAGGCGCGCTCCACGAGGCCCGGCACGAAGACGCGGCGGAAGCGCAGGCCGCGCGCGGCGCGGATCGGGCCGACGAAGACGCGCCCGTCGCCGAAGGATCCCTCCTGGTAGAACTGCGTCGCGAGGATCTCGCGCACGCGCGCCAGGAAGGCGTCGCGGCCGGGGGCCGGCGCGTACTGCGCGAGAGGCGAGAGCACGCGCTCGAGGCGCTCGTGCGTCAGCTCGGGCCGGTCGATCCAGGCGTCGAGGAGGGCCAGCGTCGCGGCGAGGAGCTCGGCCCAGGTGCCCTGCTCCGGCAGCGTCGCGAGGTCGGCGTGGAGCCGCTCGACGAGACGCAGCAGGCTGTCGTACCGGCGCAGGTCGCGGTCGTCCTCGTACTCGCGCGCCTCGCGGTCCTCGCGCGCTTTGGCGAGGCAGCGACGCCAGGCCTCGAGCCCGGAGACGACGCCGGCCCGCGCCGACAGGCGGTCCCAGCCGGAAGGGCTCACCTCGGCGCCGGGGCCGAGCACGCTGTCCCAGTGGATGCGCGCCGAGGTGACGAACTCCATGACGCGGCCGCGGTCGAGGTCGGCGCCGACGAGGTCGAGCAGCAGCGACAACCCGCGCGCGGCGGCGTCGATGCGGGGCACGCCCTCGACGAAGAAGGCGTCGATGCCGGCGCGCTCGAAGGCCGAGGCGAGCGCGACGTCGTAGGCGCGCGGGCTGCGCAGGAGGACGGCGATCTCCTGGTAGCGGACGCCCTCCTGGGCGGCCTGCTGGATGAGCCGGGCGATCTCGACGGCCTCGAGAGACTCGCCGGCAGCGGAGAGCAGGTGGACCGAGGGGTCGAGGGCGAGCGGGGCGGGCGCTGGCACCGGGGCGAAGAGGTGACCCTGCAGCCGCTGGAGCGAAGTCGTTTCGGCGCGATCGTCTTCGGCTCGGGTCGGATCCACACCGAGGCGCAGGAGGGCGGCCTGTTGACGCAGCGCGTGCCTTGGCGCGCCGGTCGCCGAGAGCGGCGCGGCGAGCGTCGCGAGCGGGTGGTGCCGGCTCAGTGCCTCGAGGAAGGCGAGCGCGGCGGGCGGCAGGTCGTCGAACGGGCCGACCACGACCGCGCCCACGGCGGCCGAGGGCAACGCGCGCGCCGCGGCCGCGTACACGCCGGCGTCGTCGAGCAGCTTCGCGCCCGCGAGCCCGGACTCGAAGCCGCGCGCGAGGCGCGCCACGAGGCGCAGGCGCTGCGGGTCGGCGGAGGCCGGGGCCAGGGCCTCGAGCGCCTCGGGCGAGAGCCGCGCGGCGCCGAGGTCGCCGATCGTGCGCAGCGCCGCGGGGCCGAAGCCGGCGGTTCTCGCGGCGTCGCGCAGGTAGCCCGGCGTGTCTTCATGCGCGACCGCCGCGTCGGTGGCGCCCAGCAGCAGCGCAAGGCCCACGTTCTCGGGCAGGCGGGCGCGACCGCTGCCGAGGAGACCCGGCGCGGCCACGCGCCAGGCCAGCTCGTGGGCCAGCAGGAACTCGATCGCCATGTGGCCGGTCTCGGCGAAGATCGAGCGGCTGAGCCAGACGCCGAGCAGCCGGTTCGGCACCACGACCACGACCGGCCGCAGCGGATCGTCCGCCCGAAGGGCGCGGACGGCGTGCTCGACGGCGAGTCGGGGATCCACGCTCATCTCGACACGACGGGACCTGCGCTGTCCAGCGGCGGTGCGAGCATCCGTCTCGGCGGAGGTGAGCCGTGGCGGGTGGCAACCTTGCGGCGGCTTCGAGCGGGGGCATAGACTGGGTTCAGCCCAGCCCGGCGGAGTCTGAGACCATGAAGCGCGCGACGTACGAGGACGTGCTGAACGCCCCGGAGAACAAGGTGGCGGAGATCCTCGACGGGGAGCTGTTCCTGAGCCCGCGGCCGGCGCCGCGTCACGCGCTGGCCCACAGCCGGCTGCTCGGCGCACTCGACGGGCCGTTCAACGGCGGCGTCGGCGGCCCCGGCGGCTGGTGGATCCTGACTGAGCCGGAACTCCACTTCGGCGAGCAGGTTGTCGTGCCGGACATCGCCGGGTGGCGTCGCGAGCGCCTGCCGGCCATGCCGCGAGAGGCCTTCTTCACGCTGGCGCCCGACTGGGCGTGCGAGGTGCTCTCGCCCTCGACCGAGCGCTTCGACCGCAGTCGCAAGCTGCGGATCTACGCCGAGGCCGGCGTCGCGCACGCATGGCTCGTGAAGCCGCTGGACCGCACGCTCGAGGTGCTGCGCCTGCGCGAGGGCGTGTGGTCGATCGTCGGCGTGTGGGTGGACGCGGCCGTCGTGCGGGCCGAGCCGTTCGAGGCCGTCGAGCTCGAGCTGGGCCGGCTCTGGGCCGACGACGCGCCCGCCGCTCCGCCGCAGGTCTAGCGGCGCCGCGAACAGCACCGGCTCGCGCGGCGGGTGTGACATCTGCGGTAGCTTACTCGGCCGGGCGACGCGGCGCACGGCGGTAGGCCCGCGCGGCGGCGGCGAGGTCGTCGGCCACGGCCCGGCGCAGCGAGGCCGGCTCGAGCACCTCGGCCTCGCGGCCGAACTGCAGCACCCAGCGGCGGATCTCGCTCGTCTCGGCGATCTTCAGCTGCAGCACCAGGCCGCCGTCCGGCTGCTCGACGACGCGGGCGCTGCGGTGCCAGAGCCGCTCGCGGATCCAGCGCGCCTGCCGCGGCTCGAAGCGGATCGAAACGCGCACCGGCCGGTCGCCCTTCTGGATGCCGAACGCGTTCCACTTCGCCCTGCCGCCGCCCGTCTCGCGCAGCCGGATCGGCGTCTCCAGCCTTCCGGCACGCTCGCGGGGAGGATGCGACGCGCGCCCTGACAGCCGGCGTCAGGGTCAGATGATCCAGGCCGCGGTCGGGACGCCGCGCGAGGTCGCGCTCAGCGCGACTGCGTCCGCGTCCGATGGGCCTGGAAGTTCGCCTCGTCCCACCGCTCCTGGAGCGCGTTCATCTCCGCGATCGAGCGGTGCCGGTGAACGCCGGGCGGGAAGTGCGGCTCCACCGTGCGGGCGTGCAGGGCCCACACCCGGCGCAGCGCACGGTACAAGGCGGGATCGCCTGGCTCGTACCAGTGCGGCGCGTCCATGGCCTCGACGCTGCGGAACTTCCGAACCGGCACTCAGTCCACCTCGTGCCCGAAGCGGCGCCGCAGGATCTCGGCGTCCGCCCGATCCTTGGCCCGGACGGTGTCGCGCTTCATGCGGAAGAGCGTCCTCGGCGACGCGACGCTCACGGTCAGCCCCGCGAAGGGCACGCGGAGCACCTCGAGGTCCTGCCAGCGGAACGCCTCGCCGAGGCGCGTGAGGATGTCGAGGTGGAAGGCGCCCTCCGGGGGCACGTACTGGACGGCCGGGTAGTCGCCCAGCAGGTCATCGGCCGTGATCTCGTCGATGCTGGGGTCGGCGAAGACGCTGTGCAGCGCGCGCCTGAGCCGCTCGACGTTGTCGGCCTCCGGCGCCAGGAAGATGTCCAGGTCCTCGGTCGCGCGCGCAAGACCGTGGATGCCTAGCGCGACCGCGCCGAAGACGGCGTAGCGGACGCCCTCGCGCTCGAGCGCCTCGAGAACCAGCCGGGCGGGGTCGAGATCCACCGGGAAACTATAGCCCCTTCTTCGACGCGGCTTTCGCGCCTCGCGTGCGGTCGTCATCGGGCAGCTCGACCACTTCCAGCCAGCGGGGCGCCACGTCGCCCGGGCGGTAGGCCAGCCAGACGGTCGCCTCGCGGGCGGTCCCGCGGGCGACCCGGTCGAGCGCGATCCGGCGCGCGAGGGCCTGGCCGCGCGGGTCGACCTTGCGCGGGTCCTTGCCGCAGGTGGCGCCGCCGCCGAGATGTCGCGACCATCACAACCCCGCGTCCCGCCCGCCAGGTCCGGAACGGTTCACCCGCGTCGGCGCGCGGGAGGATAATCCGGGGCGTCCGGGCTCGCTCCGGAGAGGAGGCCTCCATGAGACTCACGCTCTCGGCCGTCCCGCTCGTTCTCGCCGCCGCCGCGACGGTCGCCGCCCAGGGGGTGACGAGCCCCACGCTCGAGCTCGCCCGGCTGCAGAACGGCGTGAAGAGCCGGCGCGTCAGCAGCTACGACACGAGCGGCGGCAACGGCGACAACCTGCCGAACATCCCGAGCGGCACGCGCCGCGACATCTTCAACGTGAAGGGCGCGGGGATCATCACGCACATCTGGGTGACGATCGCGCCGCCGCCGCCGACCCTCAGCCGGCACGACATCATCCTGCGCATGTACTGGGACGGCGAGAGCGAGCCCTCCGTCGAGGCCCCGATCGGCGACTTCTTCGGGCAGGGCTGGGACGAGAGCTACCCGTTCGCCGCGCTGCCGCTCGCCGCGGGCCCGCGCGAGGGCCGGGCGATGGTGAGCTACTTCTCGATGCCCTTCTCGAACGGGGCGCGGATCGAGATCGAGAACGACTCGGGCCAGAAGATCGACGCCTTCTACTACTACGTCGACTACACCGAGCTCGCGAAGCTGCCCGCCGACCTCGGCCGCTTCCACGCCTGGTACAACCACGCGCTGACCGAGGCGCCGCCCGAGGGCGAGAACGAGTGGTCGGTGCTCGGCCCGCAGGGGAAGAACACGACCGGCGAGCGCAACTACCTCTTCGCCGACATCGTCGGCAAGGGCCACTACGTCGGCGTCAACTACTACGTCGACAACCCCAGCGTGATGTGGTACGGCGAGGGCGACGACATGTTCTTCATCGACGGCGAGCGCTGGCCCTCGTCGCTGCACGGCACCGGCACCGAGGACTACTTCAACACCTCGTGGTCGCCCAACACCCTGTACCAGCACCCGTACTTCGGCTACGCCCGCGTCAATGGCGGCACGGGCTGGCTCGGCCGCACCCACGTCTACCGCTTCCACATGAGCGACCCGGTCTACTTCGACAAGTCGCTGCGCGTCTCGATCGAGCACGGCCACAACGACAACCTGACGCTCGACCTCTCGAGCGTGGCGTACTGGTACCAGTCGGAGCCGCACAAGGCCTTCCCGCCGTTCCCGTCGCGGGCGGCGCGCAAGCCGATGCCGCCGATCGGCGAGGTCGACATCCACCTCTGGCGCGACGCCTGGAGAAAGGCGCGCGGCTCGGGCCCGCAGCTGTGGGGCAACGAGAAGGCGAAGGAGAAGTAGACGATGGCCAGCTCGAACGGCCCTGGCGCGAAGCGCGGGATCCGCCGCCGCCAGTTCCTCGGGACCTCCGTCGCCGCCGTGGGCGCCGTCGGGGCGGCCGGGCCGGCGCTCACCGACCCGCGCGGAGCCGACGCGACGCCGAGGTCCTCGGCCGGCGCCGGCCGCCGCGCCTACAACGGCCTCTACACCGGCGAGCACCTGAGCCGGATCGCCTTTCCGCTCGGCGGCATGGGCGCGGGCATGGTCGCCCTGGGCGGGACGGGCGCGCTGTCGCACGTGTCGCTGCGCCACAAGCCGGAGGTCTTCAACGAGCCGTGCGTGTTCGCGGCGGTGCACGTGAAGGGCACGCCTCCGGTCGCGCGTGTCCTCGAGGGGCCGGTGCCGAGCTTCAAGCTGTTCGGCCTGCCCGACAGCGGCAACGGCCTCGGCGGCTCGACGTTCGGCCTGCCGCGCTTCCGCGCGGCCACGTTCGAGGCCCGCTTCCCCTTCGCCACGGTGAACCTCGAGGACCCGCGCGTCCCGCTGCGGGTCGCGCTGACGGGCTGGAGCCCGTTCGAGCCGGGCGCGGCCGACGACGCGTCGCTGCCCGTGGCCGGGCTCGAGTACACGTTCCGCAACCCGACCGACCGGCCGCTCGAGGCCGTCTTCTCGTACAGCGCGCGCAACTTCATGCCCGCCGCCAAGGGCAAGCAGGCCGTGCGCGCGACGAAAGGCGGCTTCGTGCTGTGGGGCACGGGCGCCTCGGGCGACGCGTGGGACGAGGGCAGCTTCTGCGCGCGCGTGGCCGACCCCGAGGCGCGGGTCAACGCCGCCTGGTTCCGCGGCGACTGGTTCGACCCGCTGACGCTCGCCTGGCACGACGTCGAGTCGGGCGCCTGCTTCGACCGCGCGCCGATCCTCGAGGGCCGCCCGGCCCCCGGCGCGACGCTGTTCGTGCCCTTCACGCTGGCCCCCGGCGCGAGCCGCACGATCGCGGTGCGCCTGTCCTGGTACGTGGGCACGACCCACCTGCGCTTCGGCGAGGACCCGCCGCCGCGGCCGGCGGGCGACGCCGCGAGCCAGCCCGGCTATCGCCCGTGGTACGCGGGCCGCTTCGCCGGCCTCGAGGAACTCTCCGGCTACTGGGAGAAGGAGTACGACGCCCTGCGCGAGCGGACGGCGCGCTTCAGCGCCTGCTTCCACGACACGACGCTGCCGGCCGAGGTGGTCGAGGCGGTGGCCGCGAACCTGACGATCCTCAAGTCGCCGACCGTGCTGCGGCAGGCCGACGGGCGGCTCTGGGCCTGGGAGGGCTGCAACGACAACTCGGGCTGCTGCCACGGCAGCTGCACGCACGTCTGGAACTACGCCCAGGCGCTGCCGCACCTCTTCCCGGCGCTCGAGCGCTCGCTGCGCGAGACCGAGTTCAACGTCTCGCAGGACACGCGCGGCCACCAGAGCTTCCGCAGCGCGCTGCCGATCCGGCCGACGACGCACGATTTCCACGCCGCGGCCGACGGCCAGCTCGGCGGGATCCTGAAGGTGTACCGCGAGTGGCGCATCTCGGGCGACACCGCCTGGCTGCGCGGCCTGTGGCCGCGCGTGCGCACGAGCCTCGACTACAGCATCGAGACCTGGGACCCGCGGCACCGCGGGGTCGTGGAGGAGCCTCACCACAACACCTACGACATCGAGTTCTGGGGCCCGGACGGCATGTGCAGCAGCTTCTATCTCGCGGCGCTGCGAGCGGGCGTGCTGATGGGTGAGGCGGTCGGCGCGCCGGTGCCGCTCTACGCGGAGCTACTCGAGAAGGGCCGAAAGCTCGTCGAGAGCGAGCTGTGGAACGGCGAGTACTTCGTCCAGAAGATCGAGTGGAAGACGTTGCGGGCGAAGAACCCGCTCGAGACGAAGAGCTTCGGCGGCGAGTACTCGCCCGAGGCGGTGGCTCTGCTCGAGAAGGAGGGGCCGAAGTACCAGTACGGCGACGGCTGCCTCGCGGACGGCGTCCTCGGCGCCTGGCTCGCCGAGGTCTGCGGCGTCGGCGAGGTGCTCGACCGCGGCAAGGTGGCGAGCCACGCGCGCTCGGTCCACCGCTACAACCTGCGCCACGACCTCTCCGAGCACACGAACCCGCAGCGGCCCACCTACGCCTGCGGCGAGGAAGGCGGGCTGCTCATCTGCACCTGGCCGCGCGGCGGCGCGCTCACGCTGCCCTTCGTCTACTCGAACGAGGTGTGGACGGGCATCGAGTACCAGGTGGCGTCGCACCTGATGCTGCTCGGGCTGGTCGACGAGGGGCTCGAGGTCGTGCGCACCTGCCGCGACCGCTACGACGGCCGCGTCCGCAACCCCTTCGACGAGTACGAGTGCGGCCACTGGTACGCCCGCGCGATGTCGTCCTACGCGCTGCTGCAGGGCCTCTCCGGCGCGCGCTACGACGCGGTGGACCAGACGCTGCACCTGACGCCCGCCGTGCGCGGCGACTTCCGGGCCTTCCTCTCGACCGCCACCGGCTACGGCACGGTCGGCGTCCGCGGCGGCCAGCCGTTCCTGGACGTGCGC
>JBGASI010000153.1:13549-14641 GCA_044229815.1 Vicinamibacteria bacterium
TCGAGCCAGCCGCGCCGGTCCACCGGCCTCGAGCGCATCGCGCTCGCGGCGGTGCGCCTGCTCGTGGCCCCGGCGCTCGCTCTCGGCTTCTCGTCGTGGCGCCGCAGCACGCGCGAGCGCTGGGCGCGCGCGGACACGCTGCCCGCCATCCAGCGCCTGCTCGACGCGGAGGACTTCCCCGGCGCCTTCCGGCTCGCCGAGAAGGTCCGGCCGCTGCTCGCGGACGACCCCGCGTTCGACAGGCTGTGGCTCGACCTGACGCAACTGCGCCTGCCGCTGCAGACCGACCCGCCCGGGGCGCAGGCCTCGTGGAGGCTCTGCGGCGATCCCGAGACGGCGTGGCGCCCGCTCGGGACGACGCCGATCACCGCCGCGGAGTTGCCGCCGGCCTGCCTGCGCCTGCGCCTCGAGAAGCCGGGCTTCGAGCCGGTGGAAGCGGCCCTCGCCGCGTTCAACGAGGCCGGGCAGCGGCCCGTCCGGCTGCTCGCGCGCGACCCGGCCCGCTGACCCACCCGGCCCCGGCCCTAGAATCCGAGCGTGGACTTCTCCGAGCTTCCGGCGTGGGAACGGCTGCTCGCGGCCGAGCGTCACCTGCAGGCGCTCGTGCAGGACGGCGCGACGGTCCTGGTCGAGGTCGTCGAGCGCCTGGCCGCCGCGCGACCCTCCGACGCGCCCGAGGTGGACCTGCGGACCTACAAGGGCCTGACAGCGCCCTGGAACGACTGGACGCACCTCGCGTCTCGCGGCCGGACCTGGGCAGTCGTGTTGTCGGGGCTGCCACTCGGAGAAGGCGCGCCGTGAGCACGCGCGCGCTCGAGCGGTCTGCCCTGAGCTGGAACCGCAGCCGCCTGGACCTCGACAGCGACGAGGTGCTGGCACAGGTCCTCGACCGCGGCGACGTCGAGGCCTGGCGCGAGCTGTACGCGCTGGCGCGGCAAGACCCCGCCCTGCGCGCCCGCATCCAGCGTGTCGTCGCCACGGCGCCGCTCGCCTATCCGCGCTTCTGGCTCGCCGCGCTCGTCTCGCTCGGCGAGGCGGTCGACTGGTCCGCGCCGCTGCCGCGCGACGACGGCCCGGCCTGACCGGGGTGGC
>JBGASI010000154.1:0-9057 GCA_044229815.1 Vicinamibacteria bacterium
GTCCTCGAACGCCTGCCGGATCTCCTGCTTGGTGTTCATCACGAAGGGCCCGTACCCGACCACGGGCTCGCCGATCGGCGCGCCTGACAGGAGCAGGATCGTGGAGTCGGCGGCCGCCTGGATGGACAGCGTCGCGCCGTCGCGGCCGAGGACCGCGAGCCCTCCCTCGTCGACCGACTGCGATCCGTTGACGCGCCCGCCGCCGTGCAGGAAGAGGAGCCCGGTGGACTGCCCCTCCGGCACGTGGAGGTTCGCGGTCTTGCCCGCCCGGAGCCTCAGGTCCCACAGCTCGATCGGCGTGAAGGTCCTCGCCGGGCCCTTCTCCTTCTCGAAACCGCCGGCGATGACCCGGACGGATCCCGCCCCGTCCGCCAGCTCGACCACGGGGGTCCGACTCCCCAGGACGTCCTGGTATCCCGGAGGGGCGAGCTTGAACTTCGCGGGGAGGTTCACCCAGAGCTGCACCATCTCGAGCGTGCCGCCCTTCTGCGTGAACTCCTTGCCGTGCATCTCCTCGTGGACGATGCCCGAGGCCGCGGTCATCCACTGGACGTCGCCGGGGCCGATGCGGCCCGCGTGGCCGGCGGAGTCGCGATGGTCGATCTCGCCCTGATACGCGATCGTCACCGTCTCGAAGCCCCGGTGCGGATGCTCGCCCACTCCGCGCGGGGCGAGCGCCGGAGCGAACTCGGCCGGCGCCGCGTAGTCGAGGAGCAGGAACGGATCGAGGGACGGGGCCGAGTCGTACGAGAACATCGAGCTGACGGGGAAGCCGTTCCCCACCCAGTGCCGGGGAGGGGCCTGCTCGATCGTGAGGACGCTCTTGGGTCGGCTGCTGGTCGCCATGAGTTCGTTTCCTTTAAGGGTCTGTCAGTCCTTGCCGCTCTCGGCCCGGCCGACCTTTCGCAGGAGGGTGGCGAGGGCTTCTCGCTCCGGTCCGTCGAGGTGCGAGAACGCCCGCTCCATGTCGCTGGCGTGCTGCTCGAAGAGCCTCCTGATGAGGGTGGCTCCTTTCGGTGTCAGGTGGACGATCCGCGCTCGGCGATCCGTCGCGGCGGCCATCCGCTCGACGAGTTGCGCCCGCTCGAGCCGATCGACGGCGGCCGTGACGGACCCGCTGCTGATCAGGACCTTCTTCCCCAGCGTGTTCACGGGCAGGGGCCCCTTGTGCAGGAGCGCCTCGAGGACGCCGAAGTCGCTCAGGCACAGACCGGTGGCCTCCGCGCTGCACCGTGCGTGGACCTCCTGGGCCTTCGCCGCCTTCCAGAGGAGGAGCCACAGGTGAACACCCGAGGTGGGCCCCGTCGCCGGTCTTGCGTGGGTCACTCCGTCCTTCCTCCTGCTCATTGGCTCGATATCAAGATACTTTATGTCGAGTGATCTGTCAAGGCCCGGCCGCGGGAGATCGGCGAGGCGGAGCCGGTCGGGGCCTTCGACACGAGGGTCGTCGGCCCGGGCGCTAGAATGTGGCCGACTCCAGGAGGTCCTCATGCAATTCCGCTTGATCCGCGCCGGCGCCGCCCTCCTCGTGTCCGTGGCACTCGCGAGCGCCGCGGTTGCCGCCCCCGGGCGGCCGGCCGTGCGCTACCTGCCGGAGTCGAAGCTGTTCGTGCTCGAGACCGAGCGCACGTCGTACGTGGTCGGGGTGAACGAACAGGGCGAGGTGCAGTTCTCCTACTGGGGCGCGCGGCTGCAGAGGGACGCCGACCTCGATGCCGTGCGCACGCGGGCCGGCTACTCGTTCGAGTCGGGGGCGGGGCTGAGCGAGATCGAGTACCCGGGCTGGGGCGGGCTGCGCTTCGCGGAGCCGTGCCTCAAGGTCGCCTTCGCGGACGGGGTCCGGGACCTGGTGCTCAAGTACGTGTCGCACGAGGTCCAGGGCGACAGGCTCGTGCTGCACCTCAAGGACCAGAGCTACGACCTCGGCGTCGACCTCGCGTACCGCGTCTTCCCGAAGCACGACATCGTCGCGAAGCAGACGACGATCCGCAACGGCACGACCGGCGCCGTCACGCTCGAGAGCGCCGCCACCGGCGTCTGGCACCTGCCCTTCCGCCTGCCGAACGACCGCAAGTACCGCCTCACGCACCTCGCCGGCCGCTGGGCCAACGAGACGCAGCTCGTCCGCGAGCCGATCGAGTCCGGCAAGAAGGTGCTCGAGAGCCGGCGCGGGACGACGAGCCACCAGGCCAACCCGTTCTTCGCGATCGACGAGGACGGCCGCGCCGACGAGGAGCACGGCCGCGTGTGGTTCGGCGCGCTCGCCTGGAGCGGCAACTGGAAGATGACCGTCGAGCGCACCGCCGAGGGCCTCGTGCGCGTGGTCGGCGGCTTCAACGACTTCGACTTCGCCTATCGCCTCGCGCCCGGCGCGAAGCTCGAGACGCCGCTCTTCTACGGCGGCTTCACGCGGGACGGCTTCGGCGAGGCCTCGCGCCTGCTGCACGCGCTCCAGGTCGACGAGATCCTGCCCGACCGCGCGGCGCGCAAGCTCCGCCCCGTCCTCTACAACTCCTGGGAGGCGACGGAGTTCGCGGTCGACGAGCCGGGCCAGAAGACGCTGGCCGAGAAGGCGGCGCGCCTCGGCGTCGAGCGCTTCGTGATGGACGACGGCTGGTTCGGCGCGCGCGACCACGACCGCGCCGGCCTCGGCGACTGGACGGTGAACACGAAGAAGTTCCCGAACGGCCTCAAGCCGCTGATCGACCACGTGAAGTCGCTCGGCATGGACTTCGGCCTGTGGGTCGAGCCGGAGATGGTGAACCCCGACAGCGACCTCTACCGCGCGCACCCCGACTGGGCGCTCCACTTCCCCGGCCGGCCGCGCAGCGAGAGCCGCAACCAGCTGATCCTGAACTTCGCGCGGCAGGACGTGCAGGAGTACATCTTCGCGGCCCTCGACAAGCTGCTCGCCGAGAACGACATCCGCTTCTTCAAGTGGGACATGAACCGCCACTTCAGCGAGCCCGGCTGGCCCGCGGTCGCGCCCGAGGAGCAGAAGAAGGTCTGGGTCGAGTACGTCCGGGCCGTCTACTCGGTGATGGACCGCCTCAAGGCGCGCCACCCCGGCGTCGAGATCGAGAGCTGCTCGGGCGGCGGCGGGCGCGTGGACCTCGGCATGCTCGAGCACGTCGAGGAGGTGTGGACCTCCGACAACACCGAGGCCTTCGACCGCCTGAGGATCCAGGAAGGCTACACGATGGCCTACACGCCGAAGGCGATGATGGCGTGGGTCACCGACGTGCCGAACATGAACGGCCGCGTCACGCCGCTGCGCTACCGCTTCCTCGTCGCCATGCAGGGCTCGCTCGGCATCGGCGGCAACCTCAACCGCTGGAGCGAGGAGGACGCCAGGCTCGCGCTCGAGATGGTCACCTACTACAAGAAGGTGCGCTCCACGGTCCAGGAGGGCCGCCTCTACCGGCTGGTCTCGCCGACCGACGAGGACGCGGCGGTCAACGAGTACGTCTCGCGCGACGGCAAGGAGGCGGTCGTCTTCGCGAGCCGCCACTCGCAGCAGTACCTGCGCGCGCTGCCGACCGTGCGCCTGCGCGGCCTCGTGCCGGAGGCCGTCTACCGCATCGAGCGGATCGACAGCGGCCGGCTCGCCGACATCGCGCAGACGCTCTCGGGGGCGGCGCTGATGGAGCGCGGCCTGACGTTCACCCTCAAGGGCGACTTCGACGCGACGTCGATCCGTCTCGAGCGCGTCGAGTAGCGGCCGGGAGCCTCACCCGCGCAGCGAGGCGATGTCGATCACGAAGCGGTACTTCACGTCGCTCTTCAGCATGCGCTCGTAGGCCTCGTCGATCTGCTGGATGCGGATCAGCTCGATCTCGCTCGCCACGCCGTGCTCGCCGCAGAAGTCGAGCATCTCCTGGGTCTCGGGCAGGCCGCCGATCAGCGAGCCGGCGAGGTTGCGGCGCGGCAGCAGCAGGCTGAAGACGCTCAGCGGCTGCGGGCTGCCCGGCGCCCCGACCATCACCATCGTGGCGTCGCGCTTGAGCAGGGCCAGCAGCGCGTTGAGGTCGTGGTCGGCGGAGACGGTGTCGAGGATCATGTCGAAGCTGCCGGCCTGCTGCGCCAGCGCGTCCGCGTCCTTCGTGATGACGACCTCGTCGGCGCCGAGCCGCTTGCCGTCCGCGACCTTGCTCTCCGAGGTCGTGAAGAGGACCGTGTGCGCGCCGAGGGCGTGGGCGAACTTCACGCCCATGTGCCCCAGCCCGCCCAGGCCGACGATGCCCACCTTCTTCCCCTTGCCGGCCCCCCACTTGCGCAGCGGCGAGTAGGTGGTGATCCCGGCGCAGAGCAAGGGCGCCGCCTGGGCGGGGTCGAGGTTCGACGGGACCCTGAGCGTGAAGGCCTCGTCGCAGACGTACTTCTCCGAGTACCCGCCGAAGGTCATGCCCCCCGAGTGCTTGTCGGGGCCGTTGTAGGTGAACACGGATCCCGTGGTGCAGAACTGCTCGAGACCCTCCCGGCAGCTCGGACAGGTCCGGCACGAGTCGACCAGGCAGCCGATCCCGGCCAGGTCGCCCACCTTGAAGCGGGTCACCTCCTTGCCGACGCGGGTCACCCGGCCGACGATCTCGTGCCCCGGCACGACCGGGTAGCTCGTGAAGCCCCACTCGTTGCGGGCGAAGTGCAGGTCGCTGTGGCAGACTCCGCAGTACAGGATGTCCATCTCGACGTCGCGCGCCAGCGGCTCGCGCCGCGTCAGGGTGAACGGGGCGAGGGGCGACGTGGCCGACTGCGCGGCGAATGCTCGGGTGCTCAAGGGGCTCTCCTCCTGCGTTGCTGCCTGGGGTGAGCGGACAGGCTAACCCGCGGCGCCCGGCGCCATCAACTCCGGTGCGGGCTGGGGCTGCGCGGATCTGTCGCGTGGGAGAGGATGGGGCATGGCCAAGCTCGTATTCGGAATGAACCAGTCCCTGGACGGCTACGTCGACCACCTGGCGTTCGCGCCGAGCCCCACGCTCTTCCGCCACTTCATCGAGGAGGCCGAGGGGCAGGCGGGCAGCGTGTACGGCCGCCACATGTACGAGGTGATGCGCTACTGGGACGACGATCGCCCTGAATGGGATGCGGGCGAACTCGCGTTCGCGGCGGCGTGGCGGAAGCAGCCGAAATGGGTCGTCTCGCGCTCGCTCCAGTCGGTGGGCCCCAACGCGAGGCTCGTCGAGGGCCCCCTCGAGGGCGCGATCCGCCGGCTGAAGGCCGAGCGCGACGGCGAGATCGAGGTGGCGGGCCCGGACCTGGCGCGAAGCCTCACCGAGCTCGGCCTGATCGACGAGTATCGGATCTACCTGCACCCCGTCGTGCTGGGTCAAGGCAAGCCCTATTTCGCCGGCCCCCGGCCGCCGCTCCGCCTCGTGGCTCACGATCGGATTGCCGAGGACGTGATCCGGTTGACCTACGTTCCGGCCTAGTCGGACCGGCTCGCGTCCCAGACGCCCGCCGCGGCCCGGTCACAACGCGCCGGCGCGAGGCCGCCCCACGCCGGGAGATGTCAGAATGCGTCGTCATGTTCGGCCTGTTTCGTCGCCAGCCTGGGTGGCAGGACGTCCGGGACCCCAACCTGCGGCTCGCGATCCTCGGCGCGGCGTGGACGCAGGGCCTGCTGGCGCGCTTCGACCGGGACGCGTTCTACCGCGACGTTCTGCGGGAGGAGTGGCGGCTGGAGCGCCAGGGCTCGAGCCCGGACGAGCGCACGCGCGCCGCCATCCTGGCCGTCGTGCCGCCGGTCGACGTCCTGCGTGCGGTCCGGAAGATCGATTGGGGCGGAGGCGAGGAGATCCAGCACGTCGTCTTTCACTACTGGGACGGGGAGGACGACCTGTTCGACGTTCGCGACCTCTCGGGGATCGGCGTCTGCGAGGCTCTACGGGACCTCCACCTCGGCTGCGCGGCCGTCGTCGACATCGGGCCGCTCGTGGGCCTCGCGCAGCTCGAGTCCTTCAAGCTGAACTACGGCGGCTACTCGGCGCTCGTGCGCGGGGACGAGGTCGAGCTCGGTGTGCCGAGGCCCACGGAGTGCATCCGGGACCTGCGTCCGCTGCTCGATCTGCCGGCCCTCGCGCACCTCGACATCGGCGCGCACTTCGTCGACGACGCCCGCAATCGCGACGTCCTGAGGAAGCTGAAGCAGCGCGGGGTGGCGCTCTGCACGCCCGAGGCGGCACGGGCGCAGATCCTCGCCGACGCGCAGCAGTCGCGCCGGCGCGAGGATGTCGAGCGCGGGCTGGCCGCCTTCAAGGAGAAGCGGCACGCGGAGGTGGTCGAGCGCCTGGGACCGCACGAGGTCACGCTGTCCCCGTCGGAACACCTGAAGCTCCAGTACTCGCGGAAGCAGATCGCGGGCGCGCCGGGCTCGTCCTAGTCGATGAAGATACGATCCTCGGGTCGTCAGAGAAAAGGAGCCTCACCGCCCGGCCCAGCTGTTGCATTCCTGTAACCTGCGTTCGTCTCCGTCGCGGCTAGCGTAGATCGCGACAGGACGGCCACGGCGCCTCGGCAATCGGGGGCGCCGCGAGGGCAGGCCGTCCGGAGAGGATGGGGACGATGCGTGTACTGGCAGCCGCGTGCGCTCTTCTGGCCGTCGGGGTGTCTTTCGTCGCTGGGCCTGCGGGCGCTGAGCCGGCCGCGAAACCCGGGGCCAGCGGGCCGCGGATCTCCGGGCCCTACGTCTACGAGAACCTCGACGTGTACCTCGTGCACGGGGGCGATCGGATGGGCGGGCGCAAGCTCGTTCCGCTGGCGCAGGCGCTGGCCGAGGGGAAGGTGATCGTCCGGGAGACGGGGAACGTGTCGAGTCTTCGGGTCGAGAACCTGTCGGAGCAGGAGGTGTACGTGCAGGCGGGGGAGATCGTGAAGGGAGGACGGCAGGACCGGGTGCTGTCGAGCGACCTCGTGCTGCCGCCGAAGTCGGGGGCGGTGGAGATCGGCTCGTTCTGCGTCGAGCACGGGCGCTGGACGAAGAGGGGGGCGGAGGAGGCCGATCGCTTCGCGAGCTCCGAGGCGTACCTCGCGCACAAGGACCTCAAGCTGGCCAACACGAAGGGCGACCAGGGCGAGGTGTGGCAGAGCGTGCAGAAGGTGCAGGAGAAGCTCTCGGCCAACCTGAAGGGGGAGGTGCGCGGCACCCAGTCGGCTTCCAGCCTGCAGCTCACGCTCGAGAACGAGCGGGTGCGCAAGGGCGTCGAGGGCTACGTCCGCGCGCTCGCGCCGCTGCTCGAGTCGCACGCCGACGTGGTGGGTTACGCGTTCGCGATCAACGGGACGCTGAACTCGGCAGAGCTGTACGCCTCGCCGGCGCTCTTCCGGGCGCTGTGGCCGAAGCTCGTCCGCGCCAACGCCGTCGAGGCGGTGGCCGAGCGCGGGGACGGGGCGCCGCACACGCCCCCGGCCATCGAGGCCGTGCGCGCGCTGCTCGGCGATCCGGGCGAGGGCGCCGTCACCGAGAAGGCGACGAGCACCGACACGCGCGCGGTGGCCCGCGAGACGGCGTCGCGGGTGGTGATCGAGACGCAGGAGAAGCAGCGCAAGGGCGCCTGGATCCACCAGAGCTACCTGAAGAAGTAGCGGGGCCGTACACTCACGAGCCGGGGAGGCGAGGTGGGCGCCAAGCGGGTGCTGGTCGTGGAGGACGACGCCGCCATCCGGCGCGGTCTGGTCGACGCCCTGCGCTTCCACGGCTTCGGCGTCGTCGAGGCCGCGGACGGGACCGAGGGCCTGCAGCGGGCTCTCGGTCCCGACTACGACCTGCTGCTGCTCGACCTGGTGCTGCCGGGCCGCGACGGCCTCGAGATCCTGCGCGAGGTGCGCCTCGCGTTTCCGACGCTGCCGGTGATCGTGCTGACCGCGCGCGGCGAGGAGGCGGACCGCGTCTCGGGGCTCAAGCTCGGGGCCGACGACTACGTCGTGAAGCCCTTCGGCATCCGCGAGCTGCTGGCCCGCGTCGAGGCCGTCATGCGCCGCTCGCCGGAGCGCCCGCGGCCGGCCGTGCTCCTCCGCTTCGAAGGCGGCGAGGCCGATCTCGCGACCGCCGAGGTCCGCTTCCGTTCCGGCGGGACGGTGCGCCTCCTTCCGCTCGAAGCGGACCTCCTGCGCTACCTGGCGTCGTGCGCCGGCCGGGTCGTCTCCCGCGACGAGATCCTGGCCCACGTCTGGCACTCCCGCTTGACCGCGGCCGAGACGCGCACCGTCGACGTCCACGTGGCGCGGCTGCGCGAGAAGCTCGGCGACGACTCCGAGCGGCCGCTCATCCGGACGGTCCGGGGGCAGGGCTACGTGCTGCACGAGGCGGAGCCGTCGTGAGCCGCCGGCAGGTATTGCCGCTCTTTGCGCTGTGCGCGGCGGCGATCGTCGGCATCATGGGCTGGCTGACGCTGACCGTTCGGAGGCTGGACGAGGCCGAGCGGCGCGGCCGCGGCGAGGCCGCGCAGGAAGAGAAGGTGCGTCTCGCGCTCTGGCGCATGGAGTCGCAGCTCGCGCCGCTCGTCGCGCAGGAGAGCGTGCAGCCGCTCGAGGCCTATCGCCCGTCGCCCGCGGCTCGGCCCGCGGCGGCCCTGCCCTCGTCGCCCTATGTGCGCCTCCGCTTCCAGTGGGACGCGGCCGGGCGCCCGTCGTCGCCCGTCCTCGGCGGCTCGTTCGACCGGCCGGCCCTCCAGGCGCGCCTCTCGTCCGAGTGGGTCGTGATCCGGCAGGCCGCGCCCTCGCCGGTGCCCGCGCCGCCGGAGGCGCTTCGCCTCAAGGAGACCGTTCGGCAGGTCGAGGAGAAGCAGGCCGAGGCGCAGCAGAGGATCGAGACGCAAATGAAGAAGGATGCCCCGGCCGAGACGGCCCTGCAGCAGAAGACGCTCAGCAAGCTCGAGTTCCAGGCCCGGGCCGCGACGAACGCATCCAACGTCGGGCCCCAGATGGTCGCGCTCGCTCCACCATCCCCGATACGCACCGCCGAGGTCCGCATCGGCCGACTGCAGCCGGCGTGGATGGGCGCCGAGCTCGTGCTCGCTCGCCGCGTGTGGGCGGGGTCGCAGGAGCTCGTGCAGGTGTGCT
>JBGASI010000155.1:0-9055 GCA_044229815.1 Vicinamibacteria bacterium
GGGCAGGAACAGGGCGGCCTCGAGCGGCGCATCCGCGACGCGCGCGCGGTCGACCGCCCGCTCGAGGGCCGCCTCCCAGCCCGCCTCGTCGAGACGCAGGTCGACCCTCAGGTGGTCCAGCCGCAGCGCGCGCAGGGCCTCGACCTCGGCCTGGGTCGGCCCCACGAGCCCGGCGCCGGCGAGCCCGAGCGCCGGCCGCGCCAGGGCGCCCGAGGGCTCGACCTGGACGATCACCGGCTCGGCGCTGTTGCGCTGCTGCGGCAGGGCGCCGGGCACCGCGGCCGCGACGATGCGCACCGGTTCGCTCGCCAGCCCGAACACGCGCAGCGAGACGCTCTGCTGCACGCGGGCCCCGGCCTTCACCTCGACCGGGAACGGGCGGGCGAGCGGCGTGCAGTAGGTCTTGAAGGAAGCGTCGGACCAGTTGCGCTGGTCCTCGGTCTCGAAGGTGTCGCCGTCCATGCGCACCTCGGCCTCGACGCCCGGCGCCACCTCGTGGCTGATCGCTCGCACCTCGAAGAAGGGCTGGTGCGGGGCCACGAGCCGCGGGAAGGCGAGGCTCGACCGCCGCCCGTCGACGCCCTCGACGACGCAGGCCTGCCCCGCGCACTCCGCGGCCGGGTGCAGCACGCAGAAGCCGATGCGGTTCTTCAGGAAGCTCGAGCCGGCGGTGCCGTCGATCGTGTAGACGATGCGGCCCTCCGGCGTCCCCTCGATCGCGGCCTGCCAGTCCATCACCACGTCGCCGCGGCGGTGGCGGGCCACGAACGAGATGCGGAACGACTCGGGCTCGGCGTGGATCTGCAGGTCCTCGACGCTGGCCGGCACCGTCGCCCAGCCGGCCTCGCGCACCGCGGCGTAGATCCCGCGCAGGATCTCGCGCTCGCCGAGGCGGATCCAGCGCAGCTCGCCGCGGTCGAACACGAGCCGCAGCGGCCCGGCCCGCAACGGAACGGCGAGGCTCGGCGCCGCGTGGATCTCGGCGGCCGAGTCCGGGGAGTCCGGAGTTCCATGAGACATGAGTGGCACGCCTCCCGCTTGACCGGCGCAAGCTACCAGCAACCACCGCCCGCTGTCCATGACGTCGCGGGTCAGGGAACGGGCGGGCCGGCCACGGAACCCGGGCGGCCCCTCCCTCGTACTGCGTCCCGTAGTGATCCGCCCTCTCCCGAGGGAGCCGGGGCCATCCGCCGCGCGATTCCATGGAGGTCTTGAACCGATGACACGATCCGTCCGGATCCTCGTCCCGACGCTGGCTCTCGGCATGCTGGCTGCGGGGCTCCTGGCCGCCCAGCCGGCCGCGCAGCCGGCCGCCCGACCGGCGGCAAAGCCGGCCGCGAAGGCGCAGGCGGGCCAGCCGCCGATCCTCGACCGCGAGCTGTTCTTCGGCAACCCCGAGATCTCGGGCGCGCAGCTCTCGCCCGACGGACAGTACGTGGCGTTCCTCAAGCCCTGGAAGGACACGCGCAACCTCTACGTCAAGAAGACGGCCGAGCCGTTTGCCAGCGCCCGCCTGGTGACGGCCGAGACGAAGCGCCCGATCCCGAGCTTCTTCTGGAGCCACGACAGCCGGCTGATCCTCTACATCAAGGACAACGACGGCGACGAGAACTTCAACGTCTGGGCGGTCGACCCGGCCGCCGCGAACGCCGAGGGCAAGGAGACCCCGGCCTCGCGGAACCTGACCGAGGCGAAGGGGGCGCGCGCCTTCATCTACTCGCTGCCCAAGAAGTCGCCCGACACGATCTACGTCGGCCTCAACGACCGCGACCCGGCCTGGCACGACCTCTACCGCGTCTCGATCGCGACCGGCAAGCGCGAGCTGCTCCGGAAGAACACCGACCGCATCGCCGGCTGGGTGTTCGACCTCGACGGCCAGCTCCGGCTCGCCGAGCGCACGACCGACAGCGGCGACACCGAGGTGCTGAAGGTCGGCCCGGACGGCTTCGAGAAGGTCTACTCGTGCACGGTGTTCGAGAGCTGCGGCGTCGAGCGCTTCCACAAGGACGGCAAACACGTCTACCTGCAGACGAACAAGGGCAGCGCCGACCTCACGCAGCTCGTGCTGTTCGACCCCTCGACCGGCGCCGAGCAGCCGGTCGAGTCCGACCCGCTCAAGCGTGTGGACTTCGGCGGCGCGGTCTTCTCGGAGGCGACCGACGAGCTGGTCGCCACGAGCTACGAGGACGAGCGCACCCGCGTCTACTTCCGCGACAAGGCCTGGGAGGCCGACTACAGGCTGCTGGAGGCGAAGTTCCCGGGTCGGGACATCGATCTCGGCTCCTCCACCGCCGACGACTCCAAGTGGCTGGTCACCGCCGCGAGCGACACCGACCCCGGCGCGCGCTACATCTTCGACCGCAAGACGAAGGCCCTCGCGCTGCAGTACAAGGTGCGCGAGCGCATCCCCCGCGAGCACATGGCGGCGATGAAGGCGATCCGCTACCCGTCCTCGGACGGGCTCGAGATCCCCGCCTTCCTGACGCTGCCGAAGGGCCTCGCGGCAAAGGGGCTGCCGACGATCGTGGTCCCGCACGGCGGACCCTGGGCCCGCGACGTCTGGGGCTTCAACAACCTCGCGCAGTTCCTCGCCAACCGCGGCTACGCGGTGCTGCTGCCCAACTTCCGCTCCTCGACCGGGTACGGCAAGAAGTTCCTCAACGCCGGCAACAAGCAGTGGGGCGAGCGGATGCAGGACGACATCACCTGGGGCGTCAAGTACCTGACGGCCCAGGGCATCGCCGACCCGAAGCGCGTCGGGATCATGGGCGGCTCGTACGGCGGTTACGCGACGCTCGCCGGCGTCGCCTTCACGCCCGAGCTCTACGCGGCCGCCGTCGACATCGTCGGCCCCTCCAACCTGATCACGCTGCTCGACTCGATCCCGCCCTACTGGGAGTCCGGCCGCATCATCTTCCACGAGCGGATGGGCAACCCGAAGACGCCCGAAGGCAAGGCCCAGCTCGAGCGGCAGTCCCCGCTCAACTCCGCCCAGAAGATCAAGACGCCGCTGCTCGTCGCGCAGGGCGCGAACGACCCGCGCGTGAAGAAGGCCGAGGCGGAGCAGATCGTGATCGCGCTGCGCGACCGCGGCTTCCCCGTCGAGTACATCCTGGCGCCCGACGAGGGTCACGGCTTCCAGCGACCGGTCA
The DNA here is from genome assembly GCA_044229815.1 of Vicinamibacteria bacterium. Classification (GTDB taxonomy): domain Bacteria; phylum Acidobacteriota; class Vicinamibacteria; order Fen-336; family Fen-336; genus DATBSL01. The sequence continues at coordinate 3,153 of JBGASI010000155.1, forward strand.
ACAGCATGGCGCTGTGGGCAGCCTCCGAGGCCTTCTTCGCGAAGCACCTCGGCGGTCGCGTCCAGGAAGGCGCTACGCCCGAGGTGGCCGCGCGGCTGAAGCAGATCACCGTCGACCCGAAGACGGTCGTCCTCTCGAAGAAGGCCGATGCGGCGGCGGCCGGCGTGCCGAAGCTCGCCGGCACGCTCGGCGCCGGCTCGGCGGCCTACCAGGCGAAGATCGAGGCCGGCGGCCAGACCTTCCCGATGACGGTCACCCGCACCATCGAGGCAACGGGCGACAGCTTCGTCGTGACCGAGGCCGCGAAGACGCCGATGGGCGACATGTCCGATCGCACGGTGCTCGACAAGGTCACGCTGGTGCCGCGCCAGCGCTCGATCAAGCAGGGCCCGGTCGCGATCGAGCTGGCGTTCGCCGGCGGCAAGGCCACCGGGACGATGGCGATGGGCGGCGAACCGAAGCCGGTCTCCGTCGACCTCGGCGGCGAGCTGTTCGCCGACGGCGCCGGCGCCCACGACGCGCTCGCGCAGCTGCCCCTGGCCGACGGCTACGGCACGACCTTCCGCAACCTCGACGTGCAGCGGCAGAAGGTCGTGCTGCGCCAGCTCAAGGTGATCGGCCAGGAGGACGTGACGGTGCCGGCCGGCACCTTCAAGGCCTGGAAGGCCGAGCTCACCTCGGCCGAGGGCGAGCCGGGCCAGACGACGCTGTGGATCGACGTCGCCTCGCGCCGGCTGCTGAAGACCACGTCGGTCATCCCGCAGATGGGCGGCGCCGTGATCACGGCCGAACTGCAGTAGTACCCCGGGGGGTCTGGGGGGGCCGCACGCTGCGGCCCCCCTACCGCATCGGGAACTCGCGCCCCGGAAACAGCTCCTCCGGGTCGACCTTGCGCGAGAGCCGGAGCAGCACCGGCTTCATCAGCTCGACGCGCTGGTAGCCGACACCGAGCTGCGCGAGCCGGCGCTCGAGGCGGCTCGCGGAGGTCCGGTTGACGGCGATGAAGGCGGCCTCGGGGGCCTGCTCGACGCGCTCGCGATAGGAGAAGAAGTACTCGGTCGTGATCGGCCCCAGCTTGGCCGAGCAGACGATGCGCTCGCCGGAGAGGAAGTTCACGCGCGTGGCCATGAAGAAGTCGGTGTAGCAGAAGCGCACGCCGCCCGCTTCCATCTCGGCCACGAACTGCCGCCAGCGCGCGTCGGCCCGCAGCGTGCCCGGCACCTGCGCGAACGAGGCAAGGGCGCCGGTGGCGATCAGCAGGAACAGGACGGCCCGGCGCCAGCCGTCGCCGAAGGCCTCCGCCAGCACGATCGGCACGACCGACATCAGGAACAGGATGTAGCGCGGGTTGCCCTGGACGTGCGGCAGGGCCACGAGGGCGACCGCCAGGTTCGTGGCGGCGAAGACGAGCAGCGCGGCTCGAGGCCACGAGCGCTCGCGCCAGGTCCGCAGCGCGAAGGCGAGCGCGCCAACGAGCGCGGCCACCACGCCGAGCCAGGCGAGCCCCGCCAGCAGCCGGTCGAGCGCTACGCCGTAGCCGCCGTCGTAGCCGAGCAGCACCGGCCAGTGGTCGAGGACCATCAGCCGCAGCTTCTCGCCCAGGCCGGAGCTGACGGCCGCGAGGCCGGCGGTGCCGGTCTCGCCCGCGCGGGCCTCGCCCGGCAGCAGATACTCGAACGACTGCCAGCCGTTCGCGACGTTCCACAGCCAGCCCGGCACGTAGCCGATCGCCCAGCCGGTCGCTAGCGCGAGCAGCGAGCGCGCGGCCTTCAGCCGGCCGGCGACCACGAACAACCCGGCCACCGCGGCCAGGTGGATGATCGCGAGGATGTGGCACCAGAAGCCGAGGCCGAGCAGGAGGCCCGCGGCGAAGGCGAGGCGGGGACGCTCGGCTGGCTCGAGCGCCCAGCGGGCCGCGAGCCACAGGGCCCAGGTGCCCAGGGCCAGCACCTCGACGTAGTTGCCGTCGTTGCTCAGGCTGTAGCGGGTGACGAAGGCCGGGCTGAACGCCGCGTACAGCCCGGCCAGGAGAGCCGTGCGCGGACCCGAGACGAGGAGCGCCAGCCTGAAGAGGCCGGCCACGAAGGCGACGTAGAAGAGAACCGAGACAAGGGCGAACGAGGCGGCCGGGTCCAGCAGGAGCGCGAGCGGGGCGGTCAGGTGGGATTTCAGGCTGCCGCTGTACGGCACGTTCGGCACGAACACCAGGCGCTCGAGGCCGTCTCGCGCGTGCAGGGCCACGATCCCCGAGAGCGCGCCGTCGGGGGTGACCGTCGCGCCCGCGCCGGCGAGGGCCGTCGGCAGGCGGAAGCCCAGTGCCAGCGCCAGCACGAGCCACAGCGCCGCGCGCGAGCCGCCGAGCGGCTCGCCGGCGAGGAGGCGGCGGCGGCCGTACAGCCAGAGGCCGGTCGTAGCCAGGACCGACAGCAGCCACGCGAGCCGGGGAATCGCGGCGACGACGGCCGGCCGCCAGGGAGCGGCCACGTCGAACCAGGCGAGGCAGAACACCCCCCACAACGCGGCGGCGGCCGCCCCGGCCAGGCGGCCGAGGTCGGGTGCGCGGCGGGAGGAGGCTCCGGGGTGGACGGCTGGGGTGTCCGGCATCGGCCGGGTGAGGCTAGCACGACCTCGCGGTTCGGGCCGCCGGGCGGTTGACAGGCGCACCCGGGGGTGTCAAGTTTCCCGGCTCATGAGGATCCTGCTCGTCGGGAACGGGGGACGGGAGCACGCCCTGGCCTGGAAGATCCGCCAGAGCCCCCTGGTGACCGACGTCTACTGCGCCCCGGGCAACGCCGGCATCGCGGAGATCGCCGACTGCGTGCCGATCGACGCCTCGAGCATCGTCGAGGTGGCGGACTTCGCCCAGACGATCAAGGCCGACCTGACCGTCGTCGGCCCCGAGCTGCCGATGGTCCTCGGCATCGGCGACGAGTTCCTGCGGCGCGGGCTGCGCATCTTCTGCCCCTCGCGCGGGGCGGCCGAGATCGAGGGCTCGAAGGCCTTCGCCCGCGAGTTCATGACGCGCCACGCCATCCCCTCGCCCCGCTACGAGGTCTGCGCCACCCACGAAGAGGCGTCCTCCTTCGTCGCTCGGGCGCCGTTCGGCTTCCCCTTCGTGGTGAAGGCCGACGGCCTCGCCTCCGGCAAGGGCACCTTCGTCGTGGCCGACGCGGCCGAAGCCGCGGCCGCCGTCGCGCAGATCATGGCGGAGAAGCGGTTCGGCTCAGCCGGCGCGAAGGTCGTGATGGAGGAGTTCCTGCAGGGCGAGGAGGTGTCGTTCCTCGTCTTCTCCGACGGCGCGCGCGTCCTGCCGATGGCGTCCGTGCAGGACCACAAGCGCGCGCTCGACGGCGACCGCGGGCCGAACACCGGCGGCATGGGAACGGTCTCGCCGACCACGAGCATCAGTCTCGAGGGCCACAAGCGGATCATGCAGGAAGTGATCCTGCCGACGATCGCCGGGCTGAGCAGCGAGGGGCGCCGCTTCCAGGGCGTGCTCTTCGCCGGCCTGATGATGGGCGAGGCCGGCCCGAAGGTGCTCGAGTTCAACGCCCGCTTCGGGGACCCCGAGACACAGGTGATCATGGCCCGCATGCGCACGGACATCGTGCCGATCCTCGACCAGTGCGCGACCGGCCAGCTCGGCGAGACCCGCCTCGAGTGGACGAAGGAGCCGGCGGTGTGCGTGGTGGTCGCGAGCCGGGGCTACCCCGACACGCCGGAGACGGGCCAGGTGATCAGCGGCCTCGACTCGCTGAAGGAGTGGACCGACGTGGTCGTCTACCACGCCGCCACCGCGAAGGAAGCGGGCCAGGTGAAGACCGTCGGCGGCCGTGTGCTCGGGGTGACGGCACTCGGCGCCAACCTCGAGGCCGCGATCGCCCGGGCCTACGAGGCGGTCGGCAGGATCCACTTCGACGGCATGTACTGCCGGCGCGACATCGGCCACCGCGCCCTGGCCCGCCTCCACGGACAGCGCTAGCCCTCCCCGCGACCCGGGCGCGCGCGGCGAGCGCCGCGCCGTCCACCTCGCTGCGTTCGTGGCGCTGGTGCTGTGCCTCGCCGGGAACCGCTGGGGGCTGCCGTCGCGATTCCACCCCGACGAGAAGGCGGACGTCGTGGCTTCCCTGGTGCGCGAGCGGCGGCTGCTGCCCGACTCGTACGTGAACCCGTCGCTGCCGCTCGTGCTGACGGCGCCCGTGATCGCGCTGCAGCAGGCGCTCGGCCCCGCGCTGCCCGAGCCGTGGAGCGACCCGCTGCTGCCCGCGCGCGCCCTCTCGGCGCTCGCCACGGCTCTCGCGGTGCTGGCGCTCGGGCGCACGTCCGCCCGCGCCTTCCCGGGCAGCGGCGCGCCGGCGGCGCTGCTGCTGGCGCTGGCGCCCGGCGTCGTCAACCTGGGGCACTTCGCGACGCCCGAGGCCTTCCTGCTGGCGGCCACCGCCTTCGTCCTGCTCGTCGCGCTGCGCCACCTCGAGGGCCGCGCCCCGGCCTGGGCGCTCGGCCTCGCGCTCGGCCTGGCGACCTCGACGAAGTACACCGCCGCGGCGCTCGCCGTGCCGGCGCTGGGGGCCGTCTGGCTGCGTCGGCGGGAGCGCGCGACGGGCGGCGACCGCTGGTCGTGGATCCTGGCCGGCGCCGCCGCCCTGGCCCTCGGGCTCCTGCTGGCCGGTCCCGCCGGCCACGCCGTGGCCGGAAGCCTGCGGCTGCCCGACGTGCGCCTGCTGCACCCCGAGTCGGCGCAGGGCTTCGTGCACGGCATGGCGACGGCTGCGCTGGCCGGCGGCGCGGCGCTCGTCGCCTGCGCTGCCCTGAGCCTGTGGCGGCCCGCCGCGGGCCTCGGCGGCCTCCTCGTGCGGCGCGAGGCCGTGGTCGCGGGGCTCGCCGCGGCCGCCGGCTTCCTGCTCGGCACGCCCGGCGCGCTGGTCGAGCCGCGGGCCTTCCTCAGCGACCTCGCCTTCAACGCGCAGACGCGGCACGAATACAAGGGCCTCGTCGGCGAGGCGACCTCCTTCGGGCCCTATCTCGGCCTGCTCGCCGACGCGCTCACCCTGCCGGTGCTGGCCGCCGCGCTCGCCGGGCTCGCGGTCGCGATCGCCCTCGCCGCGCGCGGGAGCCGGGCCGCCGTCGTCCTGGCCCTCGCCGCGGTCGCCCCCTACCTGCTCGTCGCCTCCTCCGGCCACCGCGCCATGCGCTTCGCGGCACCGGCCCTGCCGGCCTGCGCGGCGCTCGCCGCGCTCGCCCTGGCCGCGATCCCCGCCGCGAGGGTCGGGCGCCTGTTGACCGGCGCGGTGCTCGCCCGGTCAGCCCTCGCGTCCGTGCTGGTCGTGCGCCTGTTCTACGTGGATTCACGGTTGCAGGCCGAGCGCTGGCTGGAGCGCAACGTGCCGGTCGGCGCCACGGTCGACATGATCGCGAACCACGAGGGCTACCTGCCGCGGGTGCCGGAGGGGCGCACGGCACGGGTCGTGCGCACGCTCTCGCGCGAGATGGCTCCCGCGGAGCGCTTCGAGGAGGCGGCCCGCGCCTACCCGTCCGAGGGCGCGGCCTGGCTCGTCACCAGCGGGGCGTTCTACGACCGCTTCCTGGACAACCCCGGCCAGATGCCCGAACGCACGCGGTTCTTCTCGGAACTGCTCGGCGGGCGGGCGGGCTTCGAGGTGGCCGCACGCTTCCGGCAGCAGGGCTGGCTGCGGCCGGAGGCCGAGTTCCTCGACCCGCAGATCGTGGTGCTCAGGAAGACGGGCGGCGCGACCTCACGGTGAGCTGCCGGCCAGCCCGGGCTGGCCGATCTGGAAGCGCAGCACGTCCGTGGCGGGGCCCGGCCGGACACCCGGCCGCGGCTCGAGCTCCATGCCGTCGAGGTCCACGATCCCGGGCAGGAGCAGGATCTCCACCACGCGCCC
>JBGASI010000156.1:0-11558 GCA_044229815.1 Vicinamibacteria bacterium
ACGGCGGCCGCCGCCACCGCGGCCGTCGCGGCCCTCAGGATCCGGGGGCCGAGCGACGCCCCCAGGAAGCCGACGGCCAGCAGGCGCGCCGCCTCGGTCGGCGCGCAGCCGCCGGCCGGCCCGACCAGGAGCAGCAGCGGGCGAAAGGCGTCGACCGCCAGGGACGGCAGCGCAGCGTGGCCGGGCGTCTCGAGCAGGACCACCCGCGTGCCGTCGAAGGGCCGCTCGAGCAGGCCCTCGAGCGTCGTCGTGGGCGCGACGCGCGGGACCACCGCGCGCCCGCACTGCTCGGCTGCCCCGGAGACGACGCGCTCCCAGCGCTCCATGCGGGCGCCCTTGAGGGCCGGCCGGGCGGCGGTGTCGGTCCGGAAGGTGACGACGGGCCAGACCTCGGCGACGCCGAGCTCGGTCGCCTTCTGCAGCGCCAGCTCCATGCGGTCGCCCTTGAGCGGCGAGAGCGCCAGCACGAGGTGCAGCGGGGACTCCCCGCAGGCGCCTGCCGTGCCCCCGAGCCGTGCCGAGACGGTGCGCCGCGAGACCTCGTCGAGCACCGCCTCGAACTCGCTCCCGGCCCCGTCGAAGATGCGCACCGCCGCGCCCGCGCGCAGACGCAGGACCTCGCGCGCGTGGTGAGCGGCGTGGTCGGGCAGCTCCACCCGCGCCCCGGGCGCCGCGGAGGGCACGTGGAAGCGGGCGAGGCTCAGGGCCGGCCCTCGTAGACGAGCGCCGCCCACTCGCCCTGGAAGCGCTCGAGCGGCCTGCCGCAGGCGGCGAAGGCCTCGCGCACGAACGGCACGTCGCCGACGAGAAGGCCCGAGAGGACCAGGGCGCCGCCGGGAGCGAGCAGGCCGCGGATCTCCAGGCTGCGATCGACCAGCAGGAGCGCCATCAGGTTCGCCAGCACCAGGTCGAACGCGCCGGGGAGCAGGCCCCGCGCGCCGTCGGCCTGCACGACCCCGAGGCGCGTCGCGTTGAGGCGGGCGTGCAGGCGCGAGGAGGCCGTGGCCTCGGGGTCGATGTCGGAGGCCACGACCGGGCCCGCCCCCAGGCGCGCCGCGGCCACGGCGAGCAGCCCGGTGCCGGAACCGAGGTCGAGCGTGCGTCCGAGCCGACGCCGCGACGCCAGCTCCTCGAGCGCCCCGAGGCAGAGGCGGGTCGTCTCGTGCGTGCCGGTGCCGAAGGCGCGGCCAGGGTCCACGAACAGGAGGTCGGGCGCGGGAGGCGGCGCGTCCCAGGTGGGGGCGATCCGGAAGCGGCCGGCGTCGAAGGCCCGGAAGCCCTCGCGGAAGCGCGCGACCCAGTCCACGTCGGGGATCTCGGTCGCCTCGACGCGCAGGTCCGGCAGCCCCGCCGCGACCGAGGAGACGAGGACGTCGTCGGGGAAGTAGGCGAGCAGCTCGAGCAGCCCGGCGGCCGCGGGGCGGATCTCGATTCCGCTGCTGCCGAGCTCCCACAGGGCCACCGACGCCTGCTCCTCGAGGTCGACCGGCACGGTCACGACGAGAGCGCGCATGGGCCGCTAGCCGAGCAGGTCCTTCATCCGCTCGAGCAGGGACTTGTCCTTGTCCTTGAGGTCGGGCACGGGAAGCGTCTTCGCGAGCTGCTCGAACAGCTTGCGCTGCTCCGCGCTCACGTGCTTCGGCACGACGACGCGCACGAGCACGTGCAGGTCGCCGCGCCCGCGCGAGCCGAGCTGCGGGATGCCCTGGCCGCGGGCGCGCAGCACCGTGCCGGACTGCGTCCCCTCGGGCAGGTGGATCTTCGTCGTGCCGCCGTCGAGCGTCGGGACCTCGAGCGTGGCGCCGAGCACGGCCTGTGGCACGCTGACCGGCATCTCGCAGAAGAGGCTGGTGCCGTCGCGCTTGAAGAAGGCGTGCTCCGCCACGCGCACCACCACGTAGAGGTCGCCCGGCGGACCGCCCTGGGCGCCCGGCTCGCCCTCGCCGGAGACGCGCAGCTGGCTGCCGGTGTCCACCCCGGCCGGGATCTTCAGCTGGAGGTTGCGCTCGATCGGCAACTGGCCCTGGCCGCGGCAGGTCTTGCAGGGGTCCGACACGATGCGGCCGGCGCCCCGGCAGTGGCTGCAGCTGCGGGCGACCGAGAAGAAGCCCTGCTGGAACGCCACCTGGCCGGTGCCGCGGCAGGTGGGGCAGGTGGTCGGCTTCGTCCCGGGCGCCGCCCCGCTGCCCGAGCAGGCGGAGCAGTTCTCGGCGCGGGGGATCTTGAGCTGCGTCTCCGTCCCGAAGGCGGCCTCCTCGAAGGAGATCTCGAGGTTGTAGCGCAGGTCCTGGCCGCGCCTGGGCCCGCGCCGGCGCCCGCCGAAGGCGTCGCCGAAGCCGAAGAAGTCGCCGAGGATGTCGCTGAAGTCGGCGAAGATCGTGGGGTCGAAGCCGGCCCCGGCGCTGCCGCTGACGCCGGCGTGGCCGTAGGCGTCGTAGCGCCGGCGCTTGTCCGCGTCCCCGAGCACACCGTACGCCTCGGCCGCTTCCTTGAACTGTTCCTCCGCCTGCTTTTCGACCGCGTTGAGGTCGGGGTTGTGCTGGAGGGCGAGCCTCCTGTATGCGGACTTGATCTCCTGCTACGACGCGTTTCTGGGAACGCCGAGCAACTCGTAGTATTCTCGGGGGGGAATGTTGCCTGACCGATGATGGCCGCGGCCTTCTCCATGTCCATGAGCCGTCCGCGCAGCTCGTCGATGTGGGCGTCGCCGCGGGCCCGCTTCGCCTTCTCGATCGCGTCGAGAATCCGCTGCTGCTCGTCGTGGGTCAGCTTGCCCTCGAGCGCCTGGACCGAGCGCATGGTGTTCGCCACCAGGCCCTCGAGCTGGCGCACGACGGCCTCCTGGTCCTTGCGGGTCTTCTCCTCGGCCTCGCGTGCGCGGGTCTCGGCGACGAGCCGGCTGACCTCGGCCTGGCTCAGGCCCCCGGAGGGGTGCAGCACCATCGACTGGATCCGGGCGGTGGCCTGGTCCTGCGCCGCCACCGAGACGATGCCGTTGACGTCGATCTCGAACGTGACCTCGATCTGGGGCACGCCCCTCGGCGCCGGCGGGATGTTCGTCAGCTCGAACTTGGCCAGGCTCTTGTTGTACGCCGCCATGTCGCTCTCGCCCTGCAGCACGTGGACCTCGACCCGGGTCTGGTTGTCGGCGACCGTGGTGAAGACCCGGCTCTTGCGCGTGGGGATCGTGCTGTTGCGCTCGATCAGCGGCGTGAAGGTGCCGTCCTTGGTCTCGATGCCCAGCGTGTGGGGCGTGACGTCGAGCAGCACGAGGTCCTTGACCTCGCCCTGGATGATGCCGGTCTGGATCGCGGCGCCCATCGCGACGCCCTCGTCCGGGTTCACGGCGCGGTTGGGCTCCTTGCCGAACACCCGGCGCACCGTCTCGGTCACGCGCGGCGCGCGGGTCTGGCCGCCGACCAGCAGCACCTCGTCGATCTGCTCGGGCTTGAGCGAGGCGTCCTCCAGGCACTGGCGGCAGGGCGCGATCGTCTTCTCGAGCAGCTCCTCCGTCAGCTCCTCGTACTTGGGCCGCGTCAGCACCGTGTTGAGGTGCTTGGGCCCGGAGGCGTCGGCGGAGATGAAGGGCAGCACGATCTCGGTCTGCTGCGCGGTCGACAGCTCGCACTTCGCCTTCTCGGCCGCTTCCTTGAGCCGCTGCAGCGCCATGCGGTCCTGGCGCAGGTCGAGGCCGGTCTCGCGCTGGAACTCGCCGATCAGCCAGTCGATGATGCGCTGGTCGAAGTCCTCGCCGCCGAGGTAGGTGTCGCCGCCGGTGGCCCGCACCTGGAAGACGCCGTCCGACATCTCCAGGATGGTGATGTCGAAGGTGCCGCCGCCGAGGTCGTAGACGGCCACGAACTGGCCGTTCTTGCCCATGTTCTTGAGGCCGTAGGCGAGGGCGGCGGCCGTCGGTTCGTTGATGATGCGCGAGACCTTGAGCCCGGCGATCAGGCCGGCGTCCTTGGTGGCCTGGCGCTGGGGATCCTTGAAGTAGGCGGGGACGGTGATGATCGCCTCTTCGACGGACTCGCCGAGGTAGTCCTCCGCGGCGGCCTTGAGCTTCTGCAGCACGAACGAGGAGATCTCGGGGGGCGAGTAGACCTTGTCCTCGATCTGGATGTGCACGTCGCCGCTGGCCGACTGCGCCAGGAGGAAGGGCAGCAGTCCACGGGCCTGGGCGGCTTCCGGCTCGTCGAACTTGCGGCCGATCAGCCGCTTGACCGCGTACACCGTGTTCTTCGGGTTGGTCAGGGCCTGGCGCTTGGCGATCTGGCCCACGAGGCGTTCGCCCTTCGCGGTGAAGCCCACGATCGACGGGGTGGTGCGGGCGCCCTCCTGGTTGGGGATCACCTGCGGGACCCCGCCTTCCATGACGGCCACGCACGAGTTCGTCGTGCCGAGGTCGATGCCGATCATCTTTCCCACTGCCAAACCTCGCTCGCTGTGCGCGAAAGGTCCCTTACTGCGCCTCGCCGCCGCCAGCCGCCTCGCCGCCGTCTCCGCCGGTCCCCAGGCCGCCGTTCGCCACCTTGACGAGGGCGGGCCTGAGCAGGCGGTCCTTGTACACGTAGCCCTTGCGGAAGACCTCCGCGACCGTCTCCGCCGCGAACCCCGGCGCGTCCTCGTGCAGCAGCGCCTGGTGCTGGGCGGGGTCGAAGCGCTCGCCGAGCGGGTCGACCACGCGGACGCCCTGGGACTCGAGCGCCGTCCTGAAGTCGCGCAGCGTCAGCTCCAAGCCGGCGCGCAGCGCGTCCTCTCCGCCGGTGGCGGCGAGGGCGCGCTCGAGGTTGTCCACCGTGTCGACGAGCCGGCGCAACACCTCGGCGGCCGTCTCGGCGGCGGCCGAGGCCTGGTCGCGCTCCACGCGCCGCCTGTAGTTCTCGAACTCCGCGCGCCGGCGCAGCAGCGCGTCCTTGAGGCCGGCCACCTCGCGGCGCAGCGCGTCGAGCTCGTCGACGGGGGCCGGGACGGGGACCGCGTCGAGGCCGGCCGGCGCCTGCGTCGAGACCTCGGGCTCCGGCGGCGCCGGCGCGTCGGCGGCCGCGGTGACCGGCGCCTCGGCGGGTGTCTCGTGACCCTCGCCGTTTCCCTTGTGGCGATGACGCGTCATTCTCGCTGTCTCCTGAGGACCTCGGAGACGGCGCGGGCGACGTGGTCGACGAGCGACACGACGTGCGCGTACTCCATGCGTGTCGAGCCAAGCACGCCGAGGCCGAGGCCCTCCTCGCCCTCGACCCGGCAGCGGGCGCTGACGAGAGACAGGTCGCGCAGGTCGGGCTCGGGGTTCTCGTGACCGATCAGGACGCGGATGCCCTCGCCGGAGAGGCACTCGTTGAGGATCTTCACGAGCCGCCCCTTCTCTTCGAAGGTCTTGAAGATGGCCTTCATCCGCTCGAGGTCGGCCAGCTCGGGCCGGGCCAGCATGTTCGAGGCGCCGTCGAGGTACACGCTCGAGGCGCCGTCGAGATCGAAGGCCTGGCCGCCCAGCGTCACCACCTTCTGCAGCAGGGAGTCGTAGAGCGCCTTCTCCTCGCCCATCAGCTCCAGCAGCCGGCTGCGGATCTCGGCGAGGCTCATCCCGGCGAAGTGCGCGTTGAGGTAGTTCGCGCACTCCTGCAGCTCCTCGGGCCGCAGGGGCTCGGGAAACTCGATGACCTTGTGGGTCACCAGCCCGCTGGCCGAGACCATCACCACCAGCACCCGCGGGTAGGCCAGCGGGACGAGGTCGACGTGGCGGAAGCTCGTGCGCGCGATGTCCGGGGCGAGCACGAAGCCGACGTGGCGGCTCAGGCGCGACAGCACCTGCGAGGCGCGCTCCATCGTCTGCTGGGCCGAGCCGTCCCGGGCCAGCAGCTCGGCGTCGATCGCGTCGCGCTCGCCCTGGGCGAGCGGCTGCAGGCCCATCAGGCTGTCGACGTAGAAGCGGTAGCCCTCGTCCGTCGGCACGCGGCCGGCGCTCGTGTGGGGGTGGTCGAGGTAGCCGAGGGCCTCGAGGTCGGCCATCACGTTGCGCAGCGTGGCCGGCGACAGGCCCCGGTGCAGCGCCCGGGACAGACTCTCGGAGCCGACCGGCTCGCCGGTCTCGATGTGCAGTTGGATCAGTGTCCGCAGGACGTCACGCCTGCGGTCGTCCAGTCCCGTCGCGGGCATTATCGCTGCGATTATACCCGGCTCAGTCGATCTGGGCCCGCTGCAGCTTGCCGCTGAAGTCGATGTAGACGCTCTTCCACTCGGAGAAGACCTCGAGGGCCTGGGTGCAGGCCTCCCGGTGGCCGTTGCCGGTGTTCTTCGTGCCGCCGAAGGGCAGGTGGGTCTCGGCGCCGATCGTCGGCGCGTTGACGTAGAAGATGCCCGTGTACATCTCGCGCATCGCGGTGAAGGCCTTGTTGACGTCCTGGGTGTAGATCGAGGCGGAGAGGCCGTAGTCGACCGAGTTGCCGACCTCGATCGCGTGCTCGAGCGAGCGGACCGGGATCACCGAGACGACGGGGCCGAAGATCTCCTCGTGGGCGACGCGCATCTGCGGCGAGCAGTCGCCGAACACGGTCGGCTCGTGGAAGTAGCCCCTGGCGTAGGCGCCGGAAGCGAGCCGGTTGCCCCCGGCCAGCAGCGTCGCGCCCTCCTCCCGGCCGATCTTCACGTACTTCTCGACCGTCTCGAGCTGGCCCTGGTTGACGCAGGGGCCGACCTGGGCCTTCGGCTCCAGTCCGTTGCCGACGCGCAGGCCCTTCGCCCCGGCCACGAAGCGCTCGACGAACTCCTTGTAGACCTTCTCGTGGACGGCGACGCGGCTCGCGGCGGTGCAGCGCTGGCCGGTGGTGCCGAAGCCGCCCCACAGCGCGCCCTCGACGGCCAGGTCGATGCGGGCGTCGTCCATGACCATGATGACGTTCTTGCCGCCCATCTCGAGGTGGCAGTGCTTGAAGCCCGGGGCGCAGGCCTCGGAGACCTTGCGGCCGACCTCGGTCGAGCCCGTGAAGGAGACGATGCCGACGTCGTCGCTGTTCATGAGCGGCGTGCCGACCCGCGAGCCGCTGCCGGTCACCATGTTGACGACGCCGCGGGGGAGGCCGGCCTGCTCGAGCACCCGCAGCAGGTTCACCACCGACAGCGGCGTGTCCGTGGCCGGCTTGATGACCACGGTGTTGCCCAGGATCAGGGCCGGCATCATCTTCCAGGAGGGGATGGCCATCGGGAAGTTCCAGGGCGTGATCAGCCCCGCGATCCCCACCGGCTGGCGCACCGACATCTGGAACTTGTCCGGCATCTCCGAGGGTGTGGTCTGGCCGAACTGGCGGCGGCCCTCGCCGGCCATGTAGTACGTCATGTCGATGGCTTCCTGGACGTCGCCGCGCGTCTCGTCCAGGACCTTGCCCATCTCGCGCGTCATGTCGCGCGCGAGCTCCTCCTTGTGCTTCAGCAGCAGCTCCGCCGCGCGGTAGAGGATCTCGCCGCGCTTCGGGGCCGGCAGCGCCTTCCAGACCGGGAAGGCCGCCTTCGCGGCGGCCACGGCGCGCTCGACGTCCTCGGGGCCGGAGTCGGCGAAGCAGCCGATGAGCTCCGACGTGTCCGCCGGGTTGCGGTTCTCGAAGACGCGGCCGGAGGCTGCCGGCGTCCACTCGCCGTCGATGTAGTTCCCGTGGTTGGCTGTCATGGCGGCTCCCGGATCAGGCCTCGCCCTCGCGGCGCGGCGACATGTCGCTGTTCCCGCGGAACGTGGCGCCCTCCACGATGACGACGCGCGGCGCGCGGATGTTGCCCGTCAGGCGCCCGGTGGTCTCGATCTGGACGCGCTGGCTGGCCTGGCAGTCGCCGACCAGCTCGCCCGCGATCACCACGCACTGGGCCGAGACGGTCGCCTTCACCGAGCCGGAGGTCCCGATCCGCAGGTCGTGGGTGATCTTGATCGTGCCCTCGACGTGCCCCTCGACGAGGACGTTCTCGTCGCCCGAGATCTCGCCCTTGATGCGCGTCTTGGCCCCGATGACGCAGGCGGGGCCGCTCTGCGCCGGGGTGGCCGCGCGGGCGCCTGCCGGCTGGACGGGCGACGGGGACGGTGCGGCGACGGGCCGCGGGGCCTCAGCGGGCTTGTTGTCGGTCTTGCCGAAGATACCCATTCAATCCTCCAGGGGGAGCGCGGCCGCCGGCAGGGGCGTGGGGCGGCTGGAGCGGGCGACGGGATTCGAACCCGCGACTCCGAGCTTGGGAAGCTCGTACTCTACCAGCTGAGCTACGCCCGCCCGCTCGTGCTCGTCGGACAGCATCATAGCCACCCGCTCACGCGGTCGTCAAGGACGCCGCTCAGCCCCGGATCAGGGACAGCACCTCGTCGCGCCGCCGCTGCATCCCGGCCTGCGTGTCGGCCTCGAGGTTGAGGCGCAGCAGCGGCTCGGTGTTGGACGGGCGGACGTTGAAGTGCCAGTCGTCGTAGTCGATCGAGATGCCGTCGAGCCGGCCGATGCGGCCGTCGCCGTAGCGCTCCTCGATGCGCGCGAGCGCCCGCTCGACGTCCTCCACGCGCGAGTTCACCTCGCCCGAGATGTGGTAGCGCTCGCGCAGGGGAGCCAGGATCTCGCTGAGCGGGCGGCCCTCGCGGCCGATGAGCTCGAGCACCAGCAGCGCGGGGATCATGCCGTTGTCGGCGAACCAGTTGCGGCGGAAGTAGAAGTGGCCCGAGACCTCGCCGCCGAAGGCCGCCTGCTCGTCCCGCATCCGCTTCTTGATGAAGGCGTGGCCGACGCGGTTCATCAGCGGCACGCCGCCGGCCGCGGCGACGCGGTCCGCGACCGCCCGCGAGGCCCGCACGTCGTACACGATCCTGGCCCCCGGCTCGCGGCGCGCGAACGCCTCGCCCAGGATGGCCGTGACGAAGTCGCCCGGCACGTAGTCGCCCCGGTCGTCGATGAAGAAGCAGCGGTCGGCGTCCCCGTCCCAGGCGATCCCGAGGTCGGCCCCCTCCGCGCGCACGCGCGCGACGACGTCGCGGCGGTTCTCCTCGAGCAGGGGATCGGCTGGGTGGTTCGGGAACGTGCCGTCGAGCTCGAAGAACATCCGCACCGTCTCGAGCGCCGGCAGCTGAGGGAAGATCGCCTCCGCCCCCACGGCTCCCATCCCGTTGGCCGTGTCGAGCACGACCTTCAGGCGAGGCACCAGGGCCGGCTCGATGAACGAGAGGCAGTGGCGGGCGTAGTCGTCCCGCACCGTCGCCTGCTGCAGCGCCCCGCTCGGCTCCGGGGCCTCGGCGTAGCGGCCCGCGCCGAGCCACTCGCGGATCTCCTTGATCCCGGCGTCGCCCGAGAGCGCCAGCGCGCCGCGCCGGACCATCTTCAGGCCGTTCCACTGCTTCGGGTTGTGCGAGGCCGTGACGATCGCGCCGCCGTCGAGATCGTGGGCGGCGACGTAGTAGTAGAGCATGTCGGTGCCCACGACGCCGATGTCGGTCACCTCGGCGCCCTGCGAGCGCGCTCCGGCCACGAAGGCCGCGGCGATCTCCGGCGAGGAGAGACGGCAGTCCCGGCCGAGCGCGATCCGCTTCGCCCCGAGGTAGTCCACGAAGGCGCGCCCGATCCGGCGCGCGACCTCGGGGTGCAGCTGCGAGGGCACCAGGCCGCGCACGTCGTAGGCCTTGAAGATCGAGGTGTCGATCGGGTTCACGGCTGTCTCTCCTGTGGCTGCGGCGCCGCGTCTCAGAGCGTGCGCGAGTAGTCGCTGAGGACCGAGCCCTCGCCCAGCACGGTGTGGCGCAGGACGCTCGAGCGGCCGAGCCGGGCGCCCGGGCCGACCAGGCTGCCCTCGACGTCGCAGTCCCGCTCCACCGTCGCCCCGCGCCACAGCACGCTGTCGCGCACGTAGGCGCCCCCGGCCACGCGCACGTCGGCCACCAGGACCGCGTCCGGGCCGAGCCGCGCGCCGCTCTCCACCACGCAGCCCGGGCCAACGTAGAAGTGCCCGTCGAGCATGGCGTCGTCGGCGACCCGCGCCTCCGGGTGGACGAAGCCGTCCGCGCGCGCCACGCCGTCGAGCGGCACGGGGAAGCGGCGGTTGAGGATGTCGCGGTGCACCTGCAGGTACTTCTCGGGCGTGCCGATGTCGATCCAGTAGCCGCGATGCACGGGCCCGAGCACCTTGTCGCCGCGCTCGAGCAGGCCGGGGAAGAACACGCGCTCGATCGAGGTGTTCACGCCGGCCGGCATCAACTCGAGCGTCTTCGACTCCAGCACGTAGACGCCGGCGTTGATGTTGTTGGTGGTGATCTGCTCGGGGCGGGGCTTCTCGAGGAAGCGCAGGACGCGCCCGCTGCCGTCGGTCTCGACGAGCCCGTAGGCGGCGGGGTTGGGCACCGGCGCGAGCAGGATCGAGGCCGAGGCCCCCTCGGCCTCGTGCCGGGCCACGATCGTGCTGACGTCGACGTCGCTGAGGATGTCGCCGTTCAACACGATCGTGCGCTCGTCGAGCAGCGGCAGCGCGTTGCGCACGGCGCCGCCGGTGCCGAGCGGCGTCTCCTCGACCGCGTAGCGGATGCGCAGGCCGAGCGCGCTGCCGTCGCCGAAGACCGCCTCCACGCGCTCGGGGCGGTAGGCCACGGAGAAGACCACCTCCCGCACCCCCGCGCGCAGCAGCAGGTCGAGCTGGTGGCGCAGGAAGGGTCGGTCCACGACCGGCACCACCGGCTTGGGGGTCGAGAGGGTGAGCGGCCGCAGCCGCGTCCCCTCGCCGCCGGCGAGGATCACGGCCTTCATCGGGTCACGTCCCGCGGATCAGGCACGGAGACGGAGGATACCACGCGCCCGTTTCCTTGACTGCCCGGCCTGGTTCCACTAACTTCGGCCCCTTGAACCTGCCGAACGCCCTCACGCTGCTGCGCATCTTCCTGGTCCCGCTGCTGGTCGTCGTGCTGCTGACGCGGGTGGCCGGCCACGTGTACTTCGGCGCCGGCATCTTCGCGGTGGCGGTGCTGACCGACTACCTCGACGGTTTCTTCGCGCGCCGGCGCAACCAGGTGACCCGGCTGGGGATCCTGCTCGACCCCCTGGCCGACAAGCTGATCACCGCCGCCGCCTTCCTGTCGCTGGTCGAGATGAAGCTGGTGCCGGCCTGGGCGGTGATGATCGTGCTGGCGCGCGAGCTGGCGGTGACGGGGCTGCGCAACCTCGCCGCCGGGCGCGGCGTCCTGATCCGCGCCTCGAACCTGGGCAAGGCGAAGATGGTGGCGCAGGTGACGGCGATCCTGCTGCTGCTGCTGTCGCGCCCGCTGCCCGGCCTGCGCGTGCCCGGGCTCGTGGCCCTGGCGGTGGTGGTGGCGCTGGCGCTCGTGTCGGGCGTCGACTACTTCGTCCGCTTCTGGCGAGACGTGGTGCGGCCCGGCGCCGCGCAGCCCAGCCAGCCGCAGTAGCGGGCGCCGGCCCGGAAACGAGAAGGCCCGGACCTCGCGGCCCGGGCCTCCTCGAAGCGCGGCGGTCGATTCGGTCCTAGCGCAGCTCCACCTGGTCACCCACCATCACCTCCGCCGCCGAGTAGGTGAGCTTGGCGGTGGCGGTGCGGTCGCGAACCGACAC
>JBGASI010000157.1:0-9016 GCA_044229815.1 Vicinamibacteria bacterium
GGAGGCGGCGACGCCGTGAGCGTCGACGCCTCGCTCGCGGGCGGACGGATCGAGGTGCGTGTGAAGGAGAACGGCTTCTCCTCGGCGAACCGCGAGCGGCTGCCGGCGCTCGTCGAGCGCGTCCTGGAGGTGGCCCGCCCGCTCGTCATCGGCTCCGACCTCGCGGCGCGGATCGCCGGGAACCTCGAGCGGGAGCCGGAGGACGGGGTGCGGCTGCGAGCGCTCGGGCTGCTCGCCCGCGAGTTCCCGGGCCACCCGGCGACGCGCGAGCGCCTGCGCGCCGCGCTGGCCGACCGCAGCGAGGAGGTACGCCTGCGCGCGGCCACGGCCCTGGGCGACGAGGGACGGGCCACCCTGCTGGAGCTCGTCTCGCGGGCCGCCGACGACGCGTGCGTGGCGCGCGCGGTCTCCGCCCTGGGCCAGCACCTGCCGGCCGAGCTGGCCGAGGCCACGCTGCGGCGCTCGCTCGCGGCCGGCGTGAGGCGCGAGACGGCCGTGGCCTGCCTCGTGCACCTGCGCGAGCACGGCGGCTCCGGGTCGGAGGCCGTGGCGCTCGAGGCCCTGCGCCACGGGGACGAGGCGGTCGCCGATGCCGCCGCGCGGGCGCTCGGCCGCATCGGCGGCGTGGCGGCGGTCGGGCCACTGCTCGAGACCTCGGGGCGCGAGCGCCCCGGTGTCCACCGCCAGGCGATCGCCGAGATCCAGTCCCGCCTTCCCGGCGCCGGTGCCGGCCAGCTCTCGATCGCGGCCGGCGAGGCCGGCGCGCTGTCGCTCGCCGAGGGCGATCCGGGCCGGCTGTCCCTGGCCGACGAGCCGGAGGGCGAGGCCACGCCGGCCCCTCCGCCGCCTCGCGCACGGGAGCGCCCGTGAGGCCGGCCGACTCTAGCGGACGAGCCGGTAGCTCACGAACGCGAGATGCAGGCTGTCGGGCGACCACGAGGGCACGTTGAGCGTGCCCTGCCCGCCGAACAGCTTGGCCAGCACCTGGATCTCGCCGCCGCCGGCCGGCGTCATCCGGATCGTCACGTCCTTGTTCGGCGGGTGGCCCTTCACGTCCTTCTCGTAGGAGAGAAACACCAGCCACTTGCCGTCGGGCGAGGGGTGGGGGAACCAGTCGGCGTGGCCGTCGGACGTGACCTGCTGCTGCTCCGAGCCGTCCGGCCGCATGCGCCAGATCTGCATGAGGCCCGTGCGCTCGGAGTTGAAGTAGATCCACTCGCCGTCGGGCGAGTAGTCGGGGCCGTCGTCGAGCCCCGCGGCCGTGGTCAGCCGCTTCTCCTCTCCGCCCGCGACGGGGATCGTGTAGACGTCGTACTCGCCGCCCCGCTCCGCGCAGTAGGCGAGCGTCTGGCCGTCCGGCGACCAGCCGTGCCAGTAGGACGGCCCGAGCGGCGTCACCAGGCGGGGCGTGCCGCCGCTCGCGGGCAGGACGTAGACGAGCGACTGGCCGTCGCCCTGCGACTGGTCCGAGATCGCGAGCTGCGTGCCGTCGGGCGACAGCCCGTGGTCGTTGTTGCAGCGCGTCGCGAAGGCGGTGTCGATCCGCCGCGGCGGGCCGCCCGCCACCGGGATGGCGTAGACGAGCCCGCCGCTGTTGTAGACGAGCTCCTGGCCGTCACGCGACCAGTTCGGGGCCTCGAAGTGCTCGGCCGCCGTGCGCACCACGCGCCGGTCCTTCGACTCGATCGAGATCGTCTCCAGCGTGCTCTCCAGCATGGGCTCCCCCGCCGCCCGTCTCGCGCCCGTCGTGACCTCGACGTTCGAGAAGACGGCCGTCTCGCTGACCGCGTCGTCGTGCGCGCACACCCCGAGGCCGAGCAGGAACGGCCCCGAGAAACGGATCTTGAACGAGCCGCCGGCCGAGCGCAGCGGCTCGGCCTCGCCCGCCACCGAGAGGAACACGTAGTCGCCCTGCTTCTCGATGCGCAACCGGCGCGGTCCCCTCACGTTCGACTGGACCTCGCGCGTCGGCCCGCCCTTCTCCTCGCGGTACTGGATGGAGGTGAGCCCGTCGCCGTGCACCACCGCGTCCGCGTAGGCCGCGTCGGGCTCGAGTCCCTGCCGGATGAGCAGCGCCGCCTTGCGGTGGGCGTTGCCGCCCTCGCCGACGAAGCGGACGTCGGCCGCCAGCGACACGTCGCCCTCGGCCTTCTTCCAGACGAAGTGCAGCGCGTCGGTCGAGAACCACATGTTCCCGCCGCCGCCCGTCACCGTGTACGCGCCCGCCTTTGCGTCGTAGACGACCCCGCCCTTGCGGCCGACCGCGCCCACGTCGCCGTGCGCCTCGAAGAGCCCGAGAGCGCCTTCCTGGGCGGGTTCAACGGACCCCGCGAGGGCAACGAGGATGCCGAGGATGGTGACACGGACAGGGAGCACCATCCCTCCATGCTATCCGGCATCCGCCGCGAGGCGTGGGGCCACAAAGTGGATCGAACCCCAAAACGGTCGAAGCGCCCGTTCCGTGCTGGCTCATGCGTCGCGAGATGCCGCCGGACTCATGTCGCGTATTGACAGTTGCCCCTGAAGACGCGCCGGGTGGAGATTGCACGCGGCTGTGTGGTCGCCGCCGAGGTCGATCGCGCGCCGATCCCGCATCTTCCCCGGGCAGAGTCGCACTCAAGGCAGAGAGGGCACGATGGCAGAGATCTCTTCACCCAGGGACCGCTGGCGCCGCCGGCGCACATCCCTTGGCCTCGACCTCGGCCTGCTGCTGCTGGCGGTGGGCGTGCCGGCCGTGGCAGCCGCTCAGACACCGATCACCATGGGGCAGACGCTGTCCGGCGCTCTCTCCGCCGCAACACCCATAGGCTCTTGTCGTTACGGTCAGCCCTCGGACCGGTACGCGTTCACCCTGGCCTCCACGACGGTCGTGACCCTCGACCTGGTGTCGGCCGGCTTCGACACCTACCTCTGCCTCTACAATTCCGGCAACAGCCTGATCGGTTCGGACGACAATTACGGCGTCGGCACCAACTCGCGCTATTTCGCGACGCTGGCCACGGGCACCTACTACGTCGAGGTGTCGACGTCGGGAGGTACGGGCGCCTACCAGCTCTCGCTGAACAGCGACTTTCCGCCCGCGACACCCATCGCGGTCGGGCAGACGCTGGAAGGGACCCTGTCGACGGGCGCCGCGGAGTCGCGCTGCGGCTACTACAACCCCGCGGATCGCTACGAGCTGAACCTGGCGGCCGCGACCACCCTCACGATCGAGGTCTCCTCGGCGGCCTTCGACGCGCACCTGTGCATCCTCAACTCGAGCAACGCCTACTTCAGCGACGACGACAACTCCGGCGCAGGCACGAACGCCCGCTGGTGGCGAACCGCGCTGCCCACCGGGCGCTACTTTCTCGAGGTGTCCACCCGTTCGCCCGGCAATGCCGGCGGCGCCTACACGATCTCGGTCAAGACGGACTACCCGGCGGCTGCGCCGATTGCGCTGGGGCAGACGCTCGGCGGGACGCTGTCGCCGACGGCCGCCGAGTCGCAGTGCGGCTACAACAATCCAGGCGAGCGCTACGAGTTGAACGTGGCAGCCACGACGACGCTCACGATCGACGTCACCTCGGCTGCATTCGACACGGAACTGTGCATCCTCAACTCGAGCAACACCTACTTCAGCGACGACGACAACTCCGGCCCAGGCACGAACGCTCGCTGGTGGCGAACCGCACTGCCCACGGGCCGCTACTTTCTCGAGGTGTCCACGCGTTCGCCCGGCAACGCAGGCGGCGCCTACACGATCTCCGTCAAGACGGACTATCCGGCGGCGACGCCAATCGGCATCGGCCAGACTCTCGGGGGCACCCTCGCGTCGACGGCCGCCGAGTCGCAGTGCGGCTACAACAACCCCGGCGACCGCTACGAGCTCAACCTGGCCACAGCGTCCACCCTGACCATCGACGTCACCTCGGCCGCCTTCGACACGGAACTGTGCGTCCTCAACTCGAGCAACACCTACTTCGGCGACGATGACAACTCCGGCCCTGGCACCAACGCCCGCTGGTGGCGGACCTCGCTCCCCACGGGTCGCTACTTCCTCGAGGTCTCCACCCGCTCCGCTGGCAACGCCGGGGGCGCCTACTCGCTGACGGTGAAGCCGGACTACCCGCCCGCCTCCCCGATCGCCCTCGGCCAGACGGTGAGCGCGACGCTGTCGAGCAGCGCCGCGGAGGGCGTCTGCTGGGCGAGCCCGTCCGACCGCTACGAGTTCTCGCTGGCGGCCTCGACGCAGGTCGTGCTGAACGCCACGTCGGGCGCGTTCGACGCGCGGCTGTGCCTGATGAACGCGCAAAACGCCTGGATCGCGTACGACGACAACTCCGGCGGCGGCACCAACGCGCGCATCACGCGCAGCTTGACGGCAGGCCGCTACTTCGTCGACGTCAACACCGGCTCGGCCGGACTCCTCGGTGGCGCCTATGCGGTCTCGCTGGACGACGCAGCCGCCCCTCCCCGAATCACGATCGGCGACGCGAGCGTCACGGAGGGGAACACCGGCACGACGAACGCGGTCTTCACGGTCGGCCTCTCGAAGACGGCCGCCGGCAGCGTCAGCGTCGCCTATGCGACGGCTGCCAGCACCGCCACAGCCACCACGGACTACACGAGTCGCAGCGGCACCCTGACGTTCCCCGCCGGCACGACCTCGCAGACGATCGCCGTGCCCGTCGTGGGCGACACACTCCCGGAGGGCAACGAGACCTTCGCCGTCAACCTGTCGAACGCGACCGGCGGAACCCTGTCGCGGGACCACGCGGTCGGAACGATCCTCGACGACGACGGCGCACCGAACCTGTCGATCACGGACGTCAGCGTGAGCGAGGGCAACTCCGGGGTGGCGAACGCGCGCTTCACCGTCACGCTCTCCGCCGGCCCCAGTTCGACTGTCACCGTCGCCTACGCGACCACGGGCGGCACCGCGACGCCGGGCGTCGACTTCCAGACGACCAGCGGCACGCTCTCCTTCGGCACGGGCGTCACCTCGCGCACGATCGACGTGCCGATCAAGGGGGACGTGATCCCGGAGCCCAGCGAGACGTTCCTGGTCCAGCTGAGCGCTGCCACGGGGGCCGTGATCACGCGCGGCCGCGCCACCGGCACGATCGTGAACGACGACTCGCCCACCGCCAGCGGCATCGACGTGCTGGACCCGGCCTGCGCGGGCCCGGCCTGCGCCCCGACCTACCTGGCCGAACGGACGACCTGCCTGGCCAGCGACAAGGTCTTCCTGGTGGACAACCCGGCAGTGCTGGCCTCGGCCTCCACGCCCCGCTCCGGCGCGGCCACGGACGGCGTCACCGTCCTGCTGCTGCGGGTGGCCGGCGCAGGACCGGTGACGTTCTCGCTCAAGACGGAAGCCGGCGCGACCCCTCCCGATCACCGTTACGGGCGACTCAGCGACCGCAACGGCTGCAGCGAAGGGCTCTCGGTCACCGTGCCGTCGGAAGGCGGCTATGCGTTCGCCGCGTACCGCGCGCCCATCGACTACCCGGCAGCCTCCGCCACGACGGCGGTCAACATCCAGATCACGGCCAGCGGCCCCGGCGGCACGTCGAACGTGGTGCTGGCGCTACGGCCGCCGCCGGTCGTCCTGGTGCATGGCATCTGGAGCAGCACGATTGCATGGGCTTCGCTCCCGGACCCGGGCAATCTCTGGTGCGGCCGGCTCGCTGACGCTGGATTCTCCGTCTGCGAGATGGCCAACTACATCTCGGACGCGGCGGGGACCTTCGATCCCTTCGATCCCGCAGGCAAGGTAGTCATAGAGTCGGTGATCACGGCAACCGCGAAGGCAGTCGCCTCACTCCGCAACGCGAGGATCGCCGCGACGCAGGCGGACGTCGTGGGCCACAGCATGGGAGGACTGGCTGCACGGGCGCGAACGAAGTACGTCGACGTGCCGTACGTGAGCTTGGGCAACTATCGACGCGGGGAGTTTCACAAGATCATCACGATTGGAACGCCGCACCGCGGCTCGAATCTCGCGAACTGGCTCACCCAGCACCAGTGCAACCTGCTCGCGACTGTCTTCGTGACTCCGGTGTTTCCCGATTTCTCCGGACGCACGGTCGCCGATTTCATGCGGTACCGCCACAAGGCAATCGAGCGCGGCGTGTTCGACCTCCAGACGACGAGTCCTGCACTTGGGCGGCTGGGCGAGACGCGGGTGCCGTCGCACTCGATCAGCGGCTTGGCTCCACCGAGTTCGGACTCGGAGAGCAGCCTCAACGACCTGATCTGGCTGAGTGGGAACTGGCCAGGCACGACAGTAGACGGCCTGCTCGACAGCAGCGGCAGACACGACACCATCGTGACGACCGAGAGCCAGGCGGGCGGGCTCCTGGGAAATGCCACCGAGATGCTCGCGGCACAGGTTACCCACACCGACATCGCTCCCCAGGAGGTAAGCGAGACGAAGAGCCTGACGACTGTGGAACGAGTCAAGGCGGCACTTGCGGCAGCGACGGCGTCGCCGTCGTTCGGCACGTTCCCCTTCTATGTGCCGCCCGGGCCACATCGACAGCCCTTCACTTGCGCCTGGGACGTGACCGCGCCGGTGAGTACGGCAACGGGCACCCTTACTCCGGCGCAGGGACAAGTGTTCCGTCCGGGAGAGACCGTCGTTGTGACATTCGCAGTGTCTGGGGGCAACGCTGTGGCCGGGGCGCTCGTGAGCTTCGGCTCGCACATGCAGGATGTGCCTGGCGCTGGTCCGTTCACCTACTCGTTCACCGCACCCCGGTCGGGCGGCGTGCTGGAGATCCGCGCGATCACGTATGGCCCTGGTCCAGAGAACTACGAGGGTCGCACCGAGATCCTGGTGCTGCCCGCGGAGAGCCCGCTCGAGCTGGAGGTGTCGCCGAGCGAGCTGCGCTTCGACTCGGTCGGCCAGAAGCAGCGGCTCACCGTGAACGGCATCATGCCGGACGGCTCGTCGATCGAGCTCACGTCGGGAGCGGCCGGAACGCTGTACGCGATGCAGAGCGGCACCGCCAACGTCGCCTCGGTGAGCGCGGACGGGGAGGTCACGGCCGAGTGGGACGGCCAGGAGAACCTGACGGTGCACTACGGCGCTTTGTCGGCCCAGGTACCCGTGACCGTGGCGGTGACCAACCACGCGCCGCACCTGGACCCGCTGCCGACCCGGGTCATGGCGCCGGGCGAGACCGTCAACGTGCCGCTGTTCGCGACGGACTCGGACGGCAACCGGCTGACTCTGACCGGCGTCGACCTGCCGGCCTTCGCGTCGGTGGTCGACAACGGGGACGGCACGGGTTCGCTGCACTTGCAGCCCGGCTTTGGCGACCTGGGGAGCCATCAACTCTACGTCGCGGTCGCCGACGACGGCACGCCGGCGCTCGGCGCCGGGCAGGCCCTCGCGCTGACGGTGGCGCCTCCCTCGCTCGGCTTCTACACGCTGACGCCCTGCCGGGTGGTGGACACGCGGAACGCGGTGGCGCCACTTGGCGGTCCCAGCCTGGTCGCTGGCGCCACGCGCGAGCTGCCCGTCGCGGGGCAGTGCGGGATTCCGGCCACGGCCAAGGCGCTGTCGCTGAACGTCACCGTGACGGCCTCGACCGCCACCGGGCACGTGCGCCTGTTCCCGGGCGGGTCGACGCCGCCCAATACCTCGACCCTCAACTACCTGCTCGGTCAGACTCGGGCCAACAACGCCGTCGTGCCGCTCAGCGCCAGCGGGGTGCTCTCCGTGCTGTGCGCTCAGGCCTCCGGCAGTGCCGAACTGATCGTGGACGTCAACGGCTACTTCGAGTGACGCTCGGAGGGCGAACGCCCCGCCGCGCCGCGAATTGCGGTCCACAATAGGGCATGACCGAGAAGAAGCACGCGGACGCGTTCGCCGCCCTCGGGCTCGACAAGCGGCTCACCGCCGTGCTGGCCGAGCTCGGCTACGAGGAGCCGACGCCCGTCCAGGCGCAGGCGATCCCGGTGCTGCTCGAGGGACGCGACCTGCTCGGGCAGGCCGCCACGGGCACCGGCAAGACGGCCGCCTTCGCGCTGCCGCTGCTGCAGCGGCTGTTCGTCGAGGCCGGCAGCCGGGACGCCGTGGCCGCGCTCGTGCTCGTGCCCACGCGCGAGCTGGCGATGCAGGTGGCCGAGGCGCTGCACCGCTACGGCCGGCCCGTGCAGCTGCGCGTGCTGCCGATCTACGGCGGCCAGGCGATCAGCCTTCAGCTGCGCGCCCTGC
Source organism: Vicinamibacteria bacterium (assembly GCA_044229815.1). Classification (GTDB taxonomy): domain Bacteria; phylum Acidobacteriota; class Vicinamibacteria; order Fen-336; family Fen-336; genus DATBSL01. Next base: position 8,210 of record JBGASI010000157.1, read on the forward strand.
GCCGCGGCGTCGACGTGGTGGTGGCGACGCCCGGACGCGCGCGCGACCACCTGCGGCGCGGCACGCTCGTGCTGAGCGGCATCCGCACCGTGGTGCTCGACGAGGCCGACGAGATGCTCGACATGGGCTTCGCCGAGGACCTCGAGGCGATCCTCGAGACGGTGCCGAGCGAGCGGCAGACGGCGCTCTTCTCGGCCACGCTGCCGTCGCGGATCGCGGCGATCGCCAAGCGACACCTGCGCGACGCCGTGCGGCTGACGATCAAGGAGGAGCACACGAAGGCGGGCGCCCTGCCCAGGGTCCGGCAGGTGGCGTACATGGTGACGCGTTCCCAGAAGGTGGACGGTCTCAGCCGCATCCTCGACCTCGAGAACCCGACCTCGGCGCTCGTCTTCTGCCGCACCCGCAACGAGGTGGAGGAGCTGGCGCAGAGCCTCGCCGGCCGCGGCCAGCGCGCCGAGGCGCTGCACGGCGGCTTCACGCAGGTGCAGCGCGACCGAGTGATGCGCCGTTTCCGCGAGGGCGCCGCCGACCTGCTGCTGGCGACCGACGTCGCCGCGCGCGGGCTCGACATCAAGCACCTCACCCACGTGGTCAACTTCGACGTGCCCTCGGCGCCCGAGTCGTACGTGCACCGGATCGGCCGCACCGGCCGCGCCGGGGCCGAGGGCGTCGCCATCACGCTCGTGGAACCGCGCGAGCGCTCGCTGCTGAAGAACATCGAGCGGCTGACCGGGCGCCGGATCGACGTGCAGGCGCTGCCGACCGTGGCCGACCTGCGCGCGCGGCGGCTCGAGCTGACGCGCC
>JBGASI010000158.1:0-8889 GCA_044229815.1 Vicinamibacteria bacterium
CGTCTCGCGGACGGGGGACTCGGCGTGCCCTGCGTCGACACGCGCTCCTTCTTCCACTCGCCCGACCCTTCCGCGCGCCGGGTCGCGCTCGAGGAAGCCGAGCGGGTGGCCGCGGTCGCCGCCGCGCTCGGCGCCCCGGGCATCCGCGTCTTCGGCGACCGCGTGCAGCCCGGAGCCGATCTCGCCGCCACGCGCGATTTCGTCGTCGAGTCGCTCGCGGCGCTGCGCGACCGGCTGCGGGGCAGCGGCGTCGAGGTCTGGCTCGAGACCCACGGCGACTTCGCGCCCGCCGCCGCCACGCGCGCCCTGCTCGAGCAGGCGGGGGGCGACGGCCTGGGGGCGGTCTGGGACCCCGCCAACGCCTACTCGGAGTTCGGCGAGGAACCCGAGGCGGGCCTGGCGGCGCTTGGGCCCTTCCTGCGCCACGTCCACCTCAAGGACGCGCGCCGCCCCGAAGGCGGGAGGATCCCCTGGCCGCCGGTGTTGCCCGGCCGCGGCGACTTCCCGGCCGTCCGCGTGCTGGATCTCCTGCGGGCGACGGGCGCCGACCACTGGGTCTCGTTCGAGTGGGAAAAGCGCTGGCACCCGACGATCGAGGACCCCGACAGCGCGCTGCCCCACTTCGTCGGCTGGGCGGCCGAGCGTCTCCGCGGCCGGCCCTCTCCCGAGGCCCCGGGCGCCCGCGTGCGCTCCTGCGGCCGCCTGCGCGTCGAGATCCACCCGAGTCGTCCGCTGATGGGCGTGGCCGCGGCCCGCCTGGTGGCCGACGCCCTCCGGGGCCTGCTGGCCCGCGAGCGCCGGCCCGCCGTTCTCTTCGCCTCGGCACCGTCCCAGAACGAGTTCCTCGCCGCCCTGCGCCAGGAACCGGGCATCGACTGGCCCAGGCTCACCGCGTTTCACCTCGACGAGTTCGTCGGCGTCGGACCCGAGCACCCCGCGTCTTTTCGTCGCTTCCTCGTCGACCGGCTCGTCTCGCACGTCCCGCTCGCGGCCTTCCACGGCCTCGACGGCAGCGCCGAAGACCCTGCGGCCGAGTGCGCCCGCTACGCGGGGCTCCTGCGGCAGGCCGCGCCCGCGCTGGCCATCCTGGGGATCGGCGAGAACGGCCACCTCGCCTTCGTCGACCCGCCCTTCTGCAACTTCGCGGAACCCGCCGACGTGCGGCTCGTCGAGCTCGACGAGCCGTGCCGACAGCAGCAGGTCAACGAGGGCAACTTCCCGAGCCTCGCGGCCGTGCCGACGACGGCCCTCTCCCTGACGGTGCCGTTCCTGATGCGCGTGCCGCGCGCGGTGGCCATCGTCCCGGGGCCGGCCAAGCGCGCCGCCGTGCGCGCCGCGATCGACGGCCCGCTCACGACCGCCTGTCCCGCCTCGATCCTGCGCCGCCACCGCGACGCGACCCTCTTCCTGGACGAGGACTCGGCCGCCGGCCTGTGCTAGCTTCGCGGGCGATGCCCGCCAGTCTTCGCCCGCCGCTGACCCTCGCCGCGCCCCTGCTGCTGCTCGCCGCCTGTGGCGGCGGCGGGGGCGCGACCACGCCCTCGGCTCCCACCGGTGGGACGGCCGCGCCGTCGGCGGCCCCCGCTTCCTCCGTGCGCTTCACCATCGACACCGGCACCTCGCGCCACCCGATCTCCCCCTACATCTACGGCATGAACCAGCCGGCCTGGGCGGGCCGCTCGCGCGGCCTGCGCCTCGCGCGTCTCGGCGGCAACCGCTGGACCGCCTACAACTGGGAGACGAACGCGTCCAACGCCGGTACCGACTACCAGAACCAGAGCGACGCCTTCCTCGGTGGCGGTGACGTGCCCGGCGAGGCCGTGCGCGGGCCGGTGGCCGCCGCGCACGCGGCGGGCGCGGCGATGGTCGTCACGGTGCCGATCGCCGGCTACGTCGCGGCGGACAAGTCCCCCGGGGGCGACGTCAACCGGACGCCGGATTACCTCAACGCCCGCTTCTTCGAGTCGCGCCCGGGCAAGGGACGCGGCCTCGCGTACCCGCCCGACACCGGCGACCGCGTCGTCTACCAGGACGAGTTCGTGGCCTGGCTCGAGTCGGCGTTCCCCCACGCGCGCGGCGACGCCTCGCGCACGCTCTTCTACTCGCTCGACAACGAACCCGACCTCTGGGCCTCGACCCACCCGCGGATCCGGCCGACCGGCAAGGTCACCTACGCCGAGCTCGTCGAGCGCACGACGGCGTTCGCCGCCGCCCTCAAGTCCGTGGCGCCCGCGGCCCTCGTGTTCGGCCCGGCCAGCTACGGCTGGAACGGCTTCGTCTCGCTGCAGGACGCCCCCGACGCGGGCGGTCGCGACTTTCTCGACGCCTACCTCGACCAGCTGCGCGACGCCGAGGGCCGCTACCGCCGGCGCCTGCTGGACGTGCTCGACCTGCACTGGTACCCCGAGGCGAAGGGCGGCGGGGTGCGCATCACCGAGGCGAACACCTCGGCCGACGTGGCCGCGGCGCGCGTGCAGGCCCCGCGCTCGCTGTGGGACCCCACCTACACCGAGAACAGCTGGATCTCGGTCGACGCGCGCGTGGGGCCGATCCGGCTGATCCCGCGGATGCGGGACAAGATCGCGGCGCACTACCCGGGCACCCGGCTCGCGATCACCGAGTACAACTACGGCGGCGGCGACCACGTCTCCGGGGCGATCGCGGAGGCGGACGCGCTCGGCATCTTCGGGCGCGAGGACCTCTTCGCTGCCGCCCTCTGGGACCTCTCGGGCGGGACGCGCTACGTCGACGCGGCCTTCGCGGCCTACTGCAACTACGACGGCGCCGGCGGCCGCTTCGGCGACACCTCGGTGGCGGCTGCCACCTCGAACGGCGAGACCACGTCCGTCTACGCGAGCGTCGACGCCGGCAGCGACGAGCGCGTCGTCGTCGTCGCGATCAACAAGTCCACGGGCCTCACCTCCGCGGAGATCCTGCTGACCCATCCCACCGACCTCGCGCGCGCCCAGAACTGGGTGATCACCGCGAGCTCCATCGGGGCGAAGGGAGCCGACCTCGCTGCCGCCGCCCGCAACGCGTTCCGGCTCGAGATGCCTCCCTCGAGCGTGACGACGCTGGTCCTGACGCGTTAGGCGCCGACGGCCACGGGCGCGGTGCAGTGCTTCTCGAACAGACGCACGTCCGTCTCCAGCATCCGCGGATCGTCGCCGGTGAAGATGCCGATGCAGGCGAGGTCCTGCGGTCGCATCCGCCCTCCGCAGTAGGCAAACGCCGCGTCGGGGTCGTTGCGGCCGGCCGCGAGGATCTTGTAGTGGATCACGGGGCGCGAGAGGGTCTGGATCAGGTCGGTCATCGCCCGCCGGTCCTCCTCTCGGTACTCCTCGATGGCGCCGTGCACGTGCTCCGGGTCGTTCGTGCGCGAGGTGGGGTTGTAGTAGCAGCACATGTAGTAGTCGACGTCGAGCCGCTCCTCCGCGAACCTGAACACGTCGACCGTGTGGCCCGCGATCCCGGCCCTCATGCCGAGCGAGCGGATGCAGTCGATCGCCGCCTGCGCCTCCGCGGCACGCCCCTGCGCCACCAGGTGGTCCATCACACCGCCGTGGACGTGACAGGCCACCGCGCCTCCGCGCGCGGCACGCCGGGCGCAGGCCTCGGAGGAGCCCACCTCCGGGCAGGTCTGGGCGAGCCACTGCAGCGCTCCGCCGTCGTCGCGGTACTCGAGCAGCATCCGCATCACGTGGAAGTCCGTGCGCGCCACCAGGCCGGTGACGCCGAGGCGCTCGGCCTCGAACAGAGCCTCCTTGATCCGGGCCACGTTGTAGTGGTGGATCATCCGTTCGTCGCGCTCGAGGCCCTGGTGCGAGAAGCCGCTGAAGGGGTTCGAGCCGAGCAGCAGCCTCGACAGCCGCAGGTCGCCGATCGTCGTCGTATCCATGTGGGCCTCCTCGGCCAGTCTAGTGCAGCACGAGCATGGGCGTTGGGTCAGTGGCCGCTGCGACGAGGTCCGCTCCGCGTGCTAACGTCCCGCTGCCAGAGGGGGGTCCATGACGGAGGGACGCATCGGCCGCACGCTCGCGCGGGTCGACGACGCTCACTGGGAGCGAGCGGGCCTCGCCATGGGACTGCTGGCCTGCCTGTCGATCGGGTCCCAGCTGGTCCACGAGCTCTCCTCCCGCGCCGCGAGCAGTCTCTCCTGGCCGTTCCTGCTCGGGTTCGCCCTCGTCTACGGCTTCTGGTTCCTCTACGGCCTGCGCTTCGGTCGCGTCGCGATCTGGCTCTCGAACGGCGTCGCCGTGATCCTGCAGTTGCTGCTCACCGCGGTTGGGGTCCTCCGGGCGCCGGGCCGCTGAGCCCGGCCGCGCCCGCCCGCTACTCCTCGTACTTGAGCTGGTGGGTGTCTCTCTCCCGCCCGGTCGGGACCGCGAGCTCGCCGTAGAGCGCCGGCAGGCGCGCCTTCATCCACAGCCGCCCCGTCGCCCTCTCGAGCAGCGACGCGTCGAGGTCCGCGACGACCACGTCGTCCCCGGCCTTCCACGTCTCCGCCAGGACGCGGCCGTACGGGTCGAGGATCATCGCGTTGCCCGTGCGGATCTCGTCGTCGTCGACGCCGATGCCGTTGCTGAAGACGAGGAACAGCCCGTTGTCGTGGGCGCGGCTGGGCAGCCAGCGCATCAGCCAGGCCCGGCCCTTCTCCCCGCGCAGCTCCCGCTCGATCGCAGCCGGGTCGGACGCGCGCGCGTCCCAGACGCGGCGCTCGATCACGCCCATCAGGTGCGGGTTCGTGGTGCGGCAGCCGCCGGTCTGGTGCGGGGCGAGCAGCACCTCGGCGCCGCGCAGCGCCGCGATGCGCACGTTCTCGAGGAGGTTGTTGTCGTAGCAGACGAGCAGGCCTGCGCGGAAGCCGTGCGGCGTATCGAAGACCGTGTGCTCGCTGCCGCCCTGGATCGCCGGGTGCTCGAAGGCGTGGATCTTGCGGTGGCGTACGAGGCGGCCGTCGGGCATCGCCACGACGTACGTGTTGTGGAAGACGGCGCCGCCTCCCGACTCGAGCAGGCCCGCGCCGAGGCTCAGCCCGAGGCGCTCCGAGAGCGCCAGCAGCCGCTCGCAGCTCGGCCCACCGGGGACGGGCTCCGCGAGCCGCGCGAGCTCGGTGACGCCGAGCCGGCGCAGGAACCAGTAGCCCGTCAGGCAGCACTCGGGGAAGATCGCGAGCGCCGCGCCCGCGTCGGCCGCCTGACGCGCGAGGCCCTCGAGCCTCGCGAAGTTCGCTTCCTTGTCTCCGGCGGCGCTCTCCATCTGGACGCTCGCCACCCGCAGGTCGCGCATCACGCCCCGCCGCCGAGCCGAGCCGCGGGCCTCACGGCGTGGGCGCTCCCGCGGGCCGCGCCGCCGCGGCGGCGCGCCGGGTCAGCTCGAGCGCGTTGACGCGGTAGAGCTTCGCCAGCACCGGCTCCTCCAGGCCGAAGCCCGAGTAGCTCCAGTGGTACTCGAAGCTCGGCGCGTAGAAGTGCTCGTCGAGCGTCTCCAGGATGCGGAACGTGAGCCGGTACATGTCCTCGCTCGCGCCCATGTCGGTGCCGTAGACGAGCCGGTCCTGGTAGCGCGTGATGAAGCGCGCGGCGAAGCGCGGGATGACCGCGGTTTCCGCGTAGCGGGCCGCGACGTCGGCGTAGAGGTTCGGCACCCGGTCCAGGATCTCCCCGAGCCGCGCCAGGTCGTAGTCGAGGTTCGCGAAGTGGCAGGCCACGAACGTCGTGCGCGGGTGGGCCCGCGCGGTCCGCTCCAGCATCTCGACCATCCCGGAGTGGCCGACGAGACCCTGCTTGTCGTCGAGCCGCCAGTTGACGGCGTTCATCATCCCGTCGTTCGTCTCGTCCATCTTCTGGTACATCCAGATCGGGTCGGCGACGTGGACGTTCACCGGCAGGCCCAGCTCGCCCGCGCGCTCGAGCAGCGGCGCGAGGCGCGGGTCGTCGAGGTGCAGGCCCTTCGCCTCGCCGAAGCCCATGCCGAGGCCCTTGTCCCCCTCCTCGCCGACGCCCTTTGCCCCCCGGCGCACGCAGCGCTCGAGCTCCGCCACGGCCGCGGCGCCGTAGCCCGGCTGGTCGTAGCCCGTGTAATCGAACCCGCACCACAGCTCGAAGCGGGTCGGGTGGCGCGCGTACAGCTCGACCAGCCGGTCGAACTCCGCGCCGTGGGCGTGGGTGAGCAGCACCGTCTTCTCGACGCCCACGGCGTCCATCGCCCCGACCCAGCGCTCGACCTCCTCCGGCGTCTTCGCGTAGGGGTGCGAGTGCATGTCGATCGCCGGGTGGCGGGCCTTCGCCACCACGCTGGCCGGGACCTTGTGGATCGCGACGGGCCGGTAGTCCTTCAGCAGGATCTGCTCGGGCGTCTTCGCCGGCAGGGCGGGGGCCTGGGCGTGAGCGGAGCCTGTGGCGAGCGCGACCACGACGAACGACAGTGTTCGGTTCCTCATGGCTCTCCTCCTGCTACGGGGTCCGGTCCGGTTCCGCGAGCGCGAGCCGCGCGATGTGGTGCGGCATGCCCTTGTCGGGCAGCACGAACACCTGCCGCAGCGCCTCGTCTCCCTCCCGCGTGCGGCCGAGCGCCTGCAGCAGCATGCCGCGCGCGCAGGTGGCGCCGGCAGGGTAGTGGCCGCCGCGGAAGAGGTAGAGGTCGGCCTCGGCGAGCGCGGCCTCGAGGCGCGGGCGCCACTCGGCTTCGGCGGCCCGGCCCAGCCGCCGCGCCGAACGGTGCGCGAACGCCGCCTGGCGGAAGTCGCGTCCGGCCGCCGAGACCGTCCAGTGTGTACGCGCGCCCGCGTCGTCGCCGAGCAGCGCCTGCAACTCGCCCCAGTAGTACTGGAAGCGGGGCGAAGCGACGAACGTGGCCATGCCGTCTCGGGTGAAGTCGAAGCCGGCCACAGGCCGGCCGAACGTGGCCGCGAGCGCCGCCGCGTCCTGACGCCGCCCCGCCTGCGCGAGCGAGAAGGCCTTGCGCAGCTGCACCTCGAGCCAGACCTGGCGCACGTTCGTGCCGAACTCCTCGCGCGGGAAGAAGCGGCCGGGGAACAGCGCCTCCGCCTCGTCGAACCGGCCGGTCTCGGCGAGCGCCAGGGCGAGCTTGAAGACGAGCGCGGAGGGCAGCGGCGTCCCCGCGTAGCGGCGCAGCGAAGCGATGCGCTGCTCCGCGCCGCGGCCGAGCAGGCTCAGGGCCTGGTCCGCGCCCTGGTACAGCTCCACGTTCGTTGGATCGGCGTCCATGCCCTCGTCGAAGGCGCGCAGCGCGTCCTCGGCCGCGCCGCGCGCGTAGAGCAGCGCGAAGCCGATGTCGCGGTGCAGGACCGGCAGCCTCGGATCGAGCGCGCGCGCCTTCTCCCACTCGCCGATCGCCGCCTCGGCCTGGCCGCCCGAGAGCAGGAGCGACCCGAGCAGGAAGTGGGCCGTGGCGTCGCGCGGGTCCACCTCGAGCGCGCGGCGCAGCACGGCCATCGACTCGGGGCGGTTCGGGAAGACGTAGCGCGTCGACTGGCGCGAGGCGAGCGCGAAGTCCTCCCGGCCGGAGCGGCCGGCCTTCTCGGCGCAGTAGCCGCGGTAGTACGCGACGAGCGGGTAGTCCTGGGGCAGGGCCAGGCCCGGCTCGGAGACGACGCCGGCCGAGGGGTAGCGGCGCGCGAGGAGCGCCTGCGCGTCGTCCCACTGGCCGAGCGCCATGTAGTCGACGACGAGCTCGAGCACCCGCTCGGGATCCCCGGCCAGGTGCGGCCACAGCGCCTCGTCCGCGCCACCGAGCAGCACCGCCTCGTGCCGCAGGAACGAGCTGGGCGGGTCGACGGAGCGCCAGTGCCGCAGGCGCGCCAGAGCCTCTTCGACGCGCCCCGCGCGGCGCAGCAGCGCCACCTCCATGCCCCCGGCGCGGATCATCTCCGGCGACGCCGCGAGCGCCTGGCGCACGAGGCGCAGGCCCTCGTCCGGATCGCCGTCGCGCGCCGCCAGCCTCCCGAGCTGCAGCAGCGACGGGGCCCGCCAGCCTGGCAGCGTCGCCGCCTGGTCCCACGCGAAGCGGGCCGGCCCGGTCTCGCCGAGCGCCAGGCGGGCGAGGCCGAGGTAGTAGAGCGCCTCGGCGTCGTTGCTGCGTCGAGCGACCGCCTTCGAGAGCGGTGCGATGGCCTCCCCGTAGCGCTTCATCTGCACGGCGAGGCGTCCCGCGGCGCGCTGGAGCTCGGGACTGTCGGGGAACGCGACCAGCGCAGCGTCGTAGAGGTCGCGGGCCTCGAGCAGCTTCCCGTTCAGCTCCTGGTGGCGGCCGAGCTCGCCCCAGTCGCCCTCGCTGCGCGCCTTCTCCGCCGGGAAGACGTGGGCGGCCAGCGGCCCGGTCGGGACCTCCGCCTTCGGCAGCACGTCGTAGCGCCCCTCGGTGTGGGCGATCAGCAGCCGGCCGCTGGCGTCCCGTACCTCGACCGTGTACGGGCCCGCCTGCGAGAGCTCGGCGAAGCGACGGTCGAAGACGCCCGAGGGCAGCAACTCGAGTGGCAGCTCGCGCAGCGTCGCTTCCCCGTCGCGGACCCCGAGGCGGCCGCCGCGCACGGCGCGCGTCACGTTGAGCCCTACCTCCAGCGCGCCGCCTTCGCCCCGGCGCACGTGCACGACCCCCTGCTCGTTCGCCCGCGAGTAGCCGCCGATCCGGCGCACGGGCTGGTAGCTCTCGCGGAAACGCAGCAGCTGCTGCGGCTCGAGAAACGCGTAGGTCTCCTGGTTGCGGAAGAGGCCCGCCTGCACCTCGAGGTACGCGCTGCCGTCGTCCGAGAGCGCCTTGCGCCAGTCCTTGCCCTCGTCGTCCCAGCCCCAGGACCAGATCTTCTTGCCCGGCAGGTCGTGGTGGTCCGCGACGTGCACCATCCCCGATCGCGTGTCGGGGTCGTAG
>JBGASI010000702.1:0-3645 GCA_044229815.1 Vicinamibacteria bacterium
CAGGGCGGCTCGGTCGACGCCAACGTCGAGCGCTGGGGCAAGCAGTTCGAGGGGGCGCCGAAGCCGGCCCAGACGGTGACGACCGTGGCCGGCCTGCGCGTCACGCGCGCCCAGGTGGCGGGCGCCTACCTCGCGCCCGGCGGGCCGATGATGCAGTCGACCGGCAAGAAGACGGGCTACCGCCTGCTCGGCGCGATCGTCGAGGCCCCGGAGGGCAACGTCTTCTTCAAGCTGACCGGGCCCGCCGCGACCCTGGCCGCCGCCGAGAAGGAGTTCGACGCGCTCGTCGCCTCAGTGCGGAAGAAGTAGGCGGTGGCGCTGCGCGCGGCGGTCTTCGACTTCGACGGCGTGATCGTCGACAGCGAGCCGCTGCACTACCGCTCGCTGCACGACGCGCTCGCCGAGGACGGGGTCGCGATCACGCGCGAGGAGTACTGGAGCATCTACCTGGCCTACGACGACCGGGGCGCCATCCGCCGGGCGCTCGAGCACCACGGCCAGCCGGCCGCGCCCGGGCGGATCGAGGCGATCGTCGAGCGCAAGGTGGCGCGCTTCGCGGAGCTGATCCCCGAGATCCCCGTCTTCGCCGGCGCGCCGGAGCTCGTGCGCGCGCTCGCGGCCGAGCTGCCGGTGGCGATCGCCTCGGGGGCGCGGCACGAGGAGATCGAGCAGATCCTCGGCGGCCTCGGCCTGCGCGACACCTTCAGCGCGATCGTCGGCGCCGAGGACGCCCCGCGCACGAAGCCGGACCCGGCGCCCTACCAGCGGGCCGCGCAGCTGCTCGCGGCGCGCGCGGGCGGCCTCGCCTGCGCCGAGTGCGTGGCCTTCGAGGACTCGCTGCCCGGCATCGCCTCGGCGCTCGGCGCCGGGATGCGGGTGGTGGGCGTCACGAACAGCTACCCCGCGCCGAAACTGCAGTCCGCCCAGCTCGTGGTCGGCTCGCTGGCCGAGCTCGCGCCGGGCGAGCTGCGCGCCCTGTTCCACGACTAGCCCTCCGAGGAGACCATGCCCTCCCGACACCTCGACCCCGAGCAGGCGCGCCGGTACGCGGACTACCGGTACGACTTCAACCGCAAGTCGCTGGCCGGCCGCGTCGTGCTGGTGCCGGGCGGCGCGGGCGGCCTCGGCGCCGCGATCAGCGCGCTGCTCGTGCAGGACGGGGCGATCCCGGTCGTCGGCTACCGCTCGAACAAGGGCAACGCGCTCGCCTTCCAGCAGAAGGTGCAGGACGCCTACGGCGGGCTCGTGCACCTCGTGGAGGGCGACGTGGCCGACCCGGCGGTGCGCCAGCGCTACCTGGAGGCCGCCCTGGCCGTCAAGGGCGACCTCTACGGCGTCGTCGCGCTGACGGGCGACCCGGCGCGCGTCAAGTCGGCCGAGATCGACGGCCCGGCGCTGCACGCCTCGTTCAGCGCGAACTTCGAGGCCCCGGTGCTGCTCGCGCGCGCGGCCGCCGAGGAGATGCTGCGGCGCGGCACCCGCGGCTCGATCGTGCTCGTCTCGAGCATGCAGGGCGTCTACCCGTTCGAGGGCAGCCTCGTCTACGCCTCGCCCAAGGCCGCGCTCGTCCACGCCTCGCGCATCCTGGCGAAGGAGTACGGCGGCGCGGCCGACATCCGCGTCAACGTCGTGGCCCCCGGCGCGACCGTGGTGGGCATGGCCCGCGCCTCGATCGACGGCGGCAAGTACGACCCGTACGTGGACCGCGGCGTCGTGCCGCGCTTCGGCCGGCCCGAGGACGTGGCCCGCGCCGTGCGCTTCCTGCTCGAGCCCGACGGCTACGTGACGGGCCAGGTGCTCACGGTCGACGGCGGGCTGACGCTGCGCCGCGACCGCCTGGCCTGAGGCGAGGGCATGGACCCCGAGGAGTTCCGCCGCTTCGGCCACCGCGTGGTGGACTGGATCGCGGACCCTCGACCGCGTCGTGCTGCCCGGCCTGTCGCACTGGCAGCACCCGCGCTTCTTCGGCTACTTCCCCTCGAACGGCGAGCTCGCCTCCGTGCTCGGCGACTACCTCAGCACCGGCCTCGGCGTTCTCGGCCTGTCCTGGCAGTCGAGCCCCGCGCTGACCGAGCTCGAGGAGACGACGACCGACTGGCTGCGCCAGATGGTGGGCCTCTCCGCCGCCTGGAGCGGCGTCATCCAGGACACGGCGTCCTCGTGCACGCTCGTGGCCCTGCTGTGCGCCCGCGAACGGACCAGCGGCTACTCGCTGGCGGGCGGCGGCCTGCAGGCCGAGGAGCAGCCGCTCGTCGTCTACGTCTCGGCGCACGGCCACAGCTCGGTCGACAAGGCGGCGCTGCTCGCCGGCTTCGGCCGCGCCAACGTGCGCGTCGTGGCGCACGACGAGCGCTACGCCATGCGGGCGGACGCGCTCGAGGAGGCGGTGCGGCAGGACACGGCCGCGGGCCGCCGGCCCTGCGCGGTGGTGGCCACGATCGGCACCACCGCCACCACCGCGATCGACCCGCTCGCCGCGATCGCGGCGGTCGCGCGCGCCCACGGGTTGTGGCTGCACGTCGACGCGGCGCTCGCCGGCTCCGCGATGATCCTGCCCGAGTGCCGCGCGTTGTGGGACGGCGTCGAGGAGGCCGACTCGCTGGTCTTCAACCCCCACAAGTGGCTCGGGGCGGCCTTCGACTGCTCGCTCTACTACGTGCGCGACGCGCAGCACCTGGTGCGGGTGATGAGCACGAACCCGAGCTACCTGAGGAGCGCGGTCGACGAGCGCGTGAGGAACCTGCGCGACTGGGGCATCCCGCTCGGGCGGCGCTTCCGCGCGCTCAAGCTGTGGTGCCTCGTGCGCGAGCAGGGCGTCGTCGGGCTGCAGGCGCGCCTGCGCCGAGACCTCGACAACGCCCGCTGGCTGGCCGCCGAGGTGGCGCGCGCGCCGGGCTGGCGCCTGCTCGCGCCGGTGCCGCTGCAGACGCTGTGCGTGCGCCACGAGCCGCCCGGGCTCGAGGGCGAGGCGCTCGACCGGCACACGCTCGCGTGGGCGGAGCGCATCAACCGCAGCGGCGCCGGCTACCTGACGCCGGCGACGCTCGACGGGCGCTGGCTGGTCCGCGTCAGCATCGGCGCGCTGACCACCGAGCGCGCGCACGTCCTTGCGCTGTGGCAGACGATGCAGGCCGAGGCGGGCGGCGGGGCCTAGCGGACCCGCGCGACCTCAGGCGCGCACGTCCAGCACGCGCAGCGTGCAGGCCACCGGGTCCCACTCCGCGCTGAAGCGGCCCGCGGGGGCGATGCCGAGGTAGGCGGCGGGGCGCGAGGACGCCATCGCCACGACCTCCTCGAGCGCGAGGCCCGTGTAGCGCACGGTGTTGCCGATCGCGACGTCGAGCGACAGCGCCGAGCCGGCGAGGTTCGTGGCGCCGGGCGCCGCGACGCGGCCGCCGGCGTCCTTCTCGACCTCCTGCCCGCCGAGCGTGTAGCGGCCGGGCGGCATGCCGGCCGCCGCGATCGCGTCGGTCACCAGCAGCGCGCGCCCGGGCGTCTTGGCCCGCACCATCGCCCGCACGGTGGCGGGCGGCAGGTGGTGGCCGTCGACGATGAAGCTCGCGAGCAGGCGGTCCTCGCCGAGCTGCTCCCAGATCACGTTGGGGTGGCGCGGCAGCAGCCCCGGGCAGCCGTTGCCGAGGTGCG
>JBGASI010000159.1:0-8874 GCA_044229815.1 Vicinamibacteria bacterium
GAGATCGACTTCGCCGCGGCCCTCGCGCGGCAGGCGCAGGCGGCCCGCGAGGGCGCGCGCCTGCACCGGGTGCGGCTGCAGAAGGAGCGCCAGGACCGCGAGCTGCAGATCGCCCGCGAGATCCAGCAGAGCCTGTTCCCGCGCGCCCTGCCGACGATCGCGGGCTTCGAGCTGGCGGCGCTCAGCCGATCGTGCCAGGAGGTCGGGGGCGACTACTACGACTTCATCCCCCTCGAGGGCGGGCGGCTCGCCCTCGTGATCGCGGACGTCTCCGGCAAGGGGACGCCGGCCAGCATCATGATGGCCTCCGTGCACGCGTCCCTGCAGGCGATGGCCGGCACGGCGCGGCCGACACAGGTGCTGCAGCGGCTCAACCGCTTCCTCTTCGAGAACACCCAGACCAGCCGCTACGTGACCCTCTTCTACGGCGAGCTGGACCCGCAGCGGGGGACCCTCGAGTACGTCAACGCCGGCCACGTGCCCCCGTACCTGCTGCGGGGCGACGGCCGCCACGAGCGCCTGCGGGTGGGCGGACCGGTGATCGGCCTGCTCGAGGACGTGGCGCCCGAGGCGGGCAGCGTCCGCTTCGCGGCCGGGGACCTGCTCGCCGTCGTGACCGACGGCGTGACCGAGGCGCTCGACCCGCGCGGGGACGAGTTCGCGGACGCGCGCGTGATCCCGGCGCTGGCGGCGGTGCCCGGCGCCGGGGCGGCGGCGGCGCTCGCGGCGCTCGTGGCCGCGGTCGACGCCTGGACGGGCGCGGCCGGTTGCACCGACGACCTCACCGTGATGACACTGAGAGCGACATGACCCAGGAGCTGAGACTCTTCAACACGCTGACGGCCGAGGTGGAGACGCTGCGACCGATCTCGCCTCCCGAGGTGCGCTTCTACGCCTGCGGCCCCACCGTCTACAACCGCGCCCACGTCGGCAATTTCCGGACCTTCGTGGCGGTCGACGTGCTGCGGCGGACCCTGCGTCACTTCGGCTACCGGGTGCGCGAGGTCATGAACCTCACCGACGTGGACGACCGCATCATCCAGAAGGCCCAGGAGGCCCGGGCGGACCTGCGCTCTTTCACCACCGGGTACGTGCGGGCCTTCGAGGAGGACATGGCGGCCCTGCGCATCGAGCGCCCGGAGGTGATGCCGCGCGCGACCGAGCACATCGCCGAGATGATCGAGCTGATCGGCCGCCTGCGCGCGCGCGGCCACACCTACGACGCCGAGGGCAGCGTCTACTTCCGCATCGCCACGTTCCCGGAGTACGGGCGCCTGTCGCGGCTCGACGTGGCGGGGATCCAGGCCGGGGCGCGGGTCGACTCCGACAAGTACGACAAGGAGAACGCCCGCGACTTCGTGCTGTGGAAGTCGAAGAGCGACGAGCCCGCCTGGGCGCAGTGGGAAGCGCCGTTCGGCAAGGGCCGGCCCGGCTGGCACATCGAGTGCTCGGCGATGAGCATGAAGTACCTCGGCGAGACGTTCGACCTGCACGCGGGCGGGGAAGACCTGATGTTCCCGCACCACGAGAACGAGATCGCCCAGAGCCAGTGCGGCACGGGCGTCGTCTTCGCCCGGCACTGGATGCACGCGAAGCACCTGCTGATCGACAACGAGACGATGTCGAAGAGCAAGGGCAACTTCTTCACGATCCCGGACATCGTCGGACGCGGCCACTCGCCCGAGGCCATCCGCTACCTGCTCGCCGGGTCGCACTACCGCAAGCCCCTCAACTTCGGCTTCGAGGGGTTGCAGCAGGCGCAGGCCGCGCTCGATCGCGTCCGGGGGCTGCTGTTGCGTCTGGACGACGTGTCGGCGCCCGGGCCCGAGGGAGAGGCGGAGGAGGCCGCGCAGCGCTGGCGCAAGGAGTTCGACGCGGCGCTGGCCGACGATCTCAACACGCCCGAGGCCCTGGCCGCGGTCCACGGGCTCGTCGGCCGGGCGAACGCGCTCCTGGCCGAGGGCGCCCTCACCGCGGCCGGGGCCGCGCGGGTGCGGGACGAGCTCGCGGCGATGGACGGGGTGTTCGGCGTGCTGCTTCCCGGACCCGCCGTCGACCAGCTGAGCCCCGAGCAGCAGGCGCTCTTCGACGAGCGCCAGGACGCCCGGAAGAAGCGGGACTTCGCGCGGGCCGACGACGCGCGCCAGCGGCTCGAGGCCCTCGGCGTGCTGCTCGAGGACACGCCGAAGGGCACGCGCTGGCGCTGGAAGCGCTAACCGGCGTGGCCGGCGAGCCGCCCCCGACGCCCGGCCGCTCGGGGGAGGACCTCGCCTGCGCGCATCTGCGCGGCCTGGGGCTGCGCGTCGTCGAGCGCAACTTCCGCTGTCGCGTCGGCGAGATCGACGTCGTGGCCCGCGACGGGGACGTCGTGGTGTTCGTCGAGGTGAAGGAGCGGCGGGGCGCCTCGCACGGGACGGCGGTCGAGTCCGTGTCGGCGGGGAAGCGGCAACGGCTGGTGCGGGCGGCCCGGCTCTACGCGGCGCGCCACGGGCTGTCCGAGGGCGGTCTGCGCTTCGACGTCGTCGCGATCGACTGGGGGCCCGAGGGGCCGCGAATTCGCCACGAGGCGGGGGCCTTCGGCGAGGACTGAGGATCGGCGGGCGCCCCGCCAGTCAGAAGCCCCGCGGGGCCTGTGCCCGTGGGGCTGTCTGTGGGTCTGTGCGCTCGTTCTCGGCCCGGGTAGCCAGGGAGGTCATGGAGCGGGAAACGGGATTCGAACCCGCGACTTCGACCTTGGCAAGGTCGCACTCTACCACTGAGTTATTCCCGCCCTCAGCACGGTCAAGATATGCGAGAGCATGGCGTTTCGTCAAGTTGGGCCGGCACGAAAACTACGGGGCCCGCGGTGCTCGGCGCCTTGATCTCGACGGCGCCGTCCCGTATAGTCCCGACGAGGGCGGCGTAGCCAAGTGGCTAAGGCGGAGGTCTGCAAAACCTCTATTCACCGGTTCGACTCCGGTCGCCGCCTCCAAATCCCCCCTGACACCCGGAGCAGGGACTGTCGCCGCCAGAGGACAGAGGACGGCGGAGCGGAACCGCCGAAGTGACGGAATCAAGGGCTCTTGGCCCTGAGCTTCGGTGGCATCCATCCTGCTTGTGGTTCGGGCGACGGGCCCGGGCACGATCGGGCCGAAAGGAGAGTGCCGTGCGACGAGCGATCCTGAGCCTCACCCTTCCGACGATCCTGCTGGCCGGCGCGGGTTTCGCCTCCGCCGGGGGCCTCGACGTCCGCGTCGGGGGCTTCTTCCCCCGGGGCAGCCAGAACACGAGCCTGTTCGAGGACCTCAACACCCTCTACATGCCGATCGCCGACGCCAGCCGGGGCGTGAAGGGCAGCGATTTCAACGCCGTGTTCGGCGGCGTCGAGTACAACACGGCCCTTGGCGACTTCGTCGAGCTCGGCGTGAGCATCGACGGCTTCAGCCGCCGGGTGGACACCTCGTACCGGGAGTACACCCGGCCCAACGGCTCCGAGATCGAGCAGACGCTCAAGCTCGAGATGATGCCGATCGGGGCCACCATCCGCTTCGTGCCCACGAGCAAGCGGGCGCGGATCGCGCCCTACATCGGCGGCGGCATCGACGCCGTGTACTACAAGTACGAGGAGTTCGGCGACCTGATCGACTGGGCCGACCCGAGTTACCCGATCCTGGCGGACACGCTCCTGTCGGAGGGCGTCACTTTTGGGGCCCACGCCGTCGCGGGCTTGCGCGTCTACGTGAACCGCGACTTCGCGATCGTGGGCGAGGGCCGTTACCAGTGGGCGAAGGACGACATGGGCGACGACTTCGCGCCGAACGAGTCGGGGCTCGTGAACCGGATCGACCTGACGGGCCCGAGCTTCACGATCGGCGTCCACGTCCGCTTCTGACAGAGGCTTCGACCGTCTCCCGGGCCACGCCCGCGCCGCGGCCCGGGAGACCTGCCGCCCGAGGGCGGCAGCCAGGACGTTGGACACGGCGCGCCGGACGCTGCCTGCTATGATGTCGGAATGAAGCTCTCTCGCGTCGGGGCGGTTTCGCTCGGGCTCCTCTTCGGCTCGACCCTGGCCGGCGGCATCGTCGGCGGCCGGGTGGTGGCGGGCGGCGGTCGCCTGAGCGAGCAACTGCGGATCTACACGGCCATGCTGTCGGCCGTCGAGACCGACTACGTGGAGGAGGTGCCGACCGACCGGCTGGTCTCCTCGTCCGTGCGCGAGCTGCTCCGCACCCTGGATCCCCACTCGAACTTCTTCGAGCAGAAGGACTACCAGACGATGCAGGAGCGCCAGAAGGGCCAGTACTACGGCCTGGGCATCACGGTGCAGTCGATCGACGGCAACATCACGGTCGTGGCCCCGTTCGAGGGCACGCCGGCGCACCGTCTGGGCATTCGCGCCGGTGACGTGATCAGCCGCATCGAGGAAGAGGACGCCCGCGGGATGAGCATCGACGACGCTGTGAAGCGCCTGCGCGGGCCGAAGGGCACGCCGGTGCGCATCACGATCGTGCGCCAGGGCTACGACGAGCCGCTGGCGTTCACCGTCATCCGCGACGCGATCCCGCTGCACTCCGTGCCCTACTCCTTCATGGCGGCGCCGAAGGTCGGCTACATCCGGCTGACCGATTTCAACGAGACGACGGCGTGCCGCCCCGGCGAGGAGCCGGGCTGCGAGCGCGAGCTCGAGCAGGCCCTGCGCAGCCTCAAGCGCTCGGGAGCCACCAGCTTCATCCTCGACATCCGCGACAACCCGGGCGGGCTGCTCGACCAGGCCTTCGCGGTGTCGAACCTGTTCCTGCACAAGGGCCAGCTGGTCGTCTTCACGCGCGGCCGCACGCGGCGCGACGAGTCGAACTACATCACCGAGGAGGAGAGCGCCTGGTCCGGCGTGCCGCTGGTGGTGCTCACCTCGCGCCACAGCGCGAGCGCCAGCGAGATCGTGGCCGGCGCGCTGCAGGACCACGACCGGGCGCTGATCGTCGGCGAGACGACGTTCGGCAAGGGCCTGGTGCAGACGATCATGCCGCTGCGCAACGTGCGCGGCTACGCCCTGGCGCTGACCACGGCGCGCTACTACACGCCGTCCGGCCGCTCGATCCAGCGCGACTACTCGAAGACCGCGCTCGAGGAGTACTACGCGCCGCGCGACCGCAAGCCGTGCGAGGTGGGCAGCAGCGACCCGAAGCTGACCGACGCCGGCCGCAAGGTCTACGGCGGCGACGGCATCACGCCCGACTACTGCGTGGAGCCCGAGACGCCCGGGAAGTTCGTGTCCTACCTGATCGCGCGGCAGGCCTTCACCGGCTTCGCCCGCGGCTTCGAGCCGGCCGACGACCGCGACCGCGCCTCGATCGCCGGGACCGGCACGCGGCCCGTCGCGACGTCGGCGAAGGTGAAGCCCGTGCGGCGGGACTTCAAGGTCGACGACGCCATGATGGCGGACTTCGGCAGCTACCTCGACACGCACAAGCTGCGCCACACCGACGAGGACCTGCGCGCGAACCGGCAGGAGATCGCGCGGCTCGTCGAGGAGGAGATCGTGCGCCAGATCTTCGGCGAGGGGGACGCGCGACGGCGCAGCCTCGCCTGGGATCCGCAGGTGAAGAAGGCCCTCGAGCTGCTGCCGAAGGCGGAGCTGCTGCTGCGCGACCCGAAGCAGTACGTGGCCGAGCGGACCCGCGAGCGTGGCGCGCCGCGCCCGACGACGACCGACGAAGCCTCGGTGCGCCCCTAGGGAGGGCCGTTCGAGCCGGGGCGGGCCGGGCAGGGCATGTTACGATGCCCTCTTGCCATGCCCGCCGACATCGTCCTCCGTGGGGTTCGCGTCCACAACCTGAAGGCGGTCGACGTCAGGATCCCGACCCGGCAGCTCGTGGTCGTGACCGGTGTCTCCGGCTCGGGCAAGAGCAGCCTGGCGTTCGACACCCTCTACGCCGAGGGCCAGCGTCGCTACGTGGAGAGCCTGTCCTCCTACGCGCGGCAGTTCCTCGAGCGGCTGGAGAAGCCGCGCGTGGACGAGGTCGAGGGGATCTGCCCCGCGATCGCGATTCGCCAGCGCAGCCTGTCGCGCAGCCCGCGCTCCACCGTGGCGACGGCGACCGAGATCCACGACCACTTGCGCCTCCTGTTCGCGCGGGCCGGCCGCACGGTGTGCGACGCGTGCGGCCGCGTCGTCAGGCGGGAGTCGGCGGCCTCGGTCGCGGACGAGCTGCTGCAGGCGCCGCCGGGGACCCGCGTGGTCGTCGCCTTCGAGCTGCCCGCCGACAGCGGCGTCGCCGCGCTCGGGGCGCTGCGCAAGCGCGGCTACGGGCGGCTGCTGATCGGCGACGAGGTGGTCGAGATCGAGGAGGCAGCGACGTCGCCCAGGACGGGGCCCGCCCCTCTCGTCGTCGTCGACCGGGTCACCCTGCGCGAAGCCGCGCGCGGCCGGCTGGTCGACTCGCTCGAGACGGCCTTCCGCGAAGGCGGCGGTCGACTGCTGGTGGCGCAGCCCGGCGCCGGGCTGCGCCGCTTCTCCGAGCGCTTCGAGTGCGGCGGTTGCGGACGCGCGTTCGTCGAGCCGCAGCCGCGCCTGTTCTCCTTCAACAACCCCTTCGGCGCGTGTCCCTCCTGTCACGGCTTCGGCAACCTGATCGAGGTCGACCTCGACCTGGTCGTGCCCGACAAGCACAAGAGCCTCTCGGAGGGAGCGATCGAGCCGTGGAACAAGCCCCACTACCGCTCCGTGCTGGCGCAGATGCGGCGCTTCGCCCGGAGGCGTGGGGTGCCGCTCGACGTGCCCTGGTCGTTTCTCGACGAGGCCCAGCGGCGGCTGGTGCTCGAGGGAGACGAGGGTTTCCCCGGCGTGCTCGGCTTCTTCCGCCTGCTCGAGGGCCGCAAGTACCGGGTCCAGGTGCGCGCCTTCCTGGCCCGCTACCGCGGCTACCAGGAGTGCGGCGCCTGCGGCGGCGGCCGGCTGCGCCCCGAGGCGCTGCTCGTCCGGCTCGGCGGGCGGTCGATCGGCGACGTGTCGGCGATGACGGTGCAGGCCGCCAGGCGCTTCCTGGCGTCGCTGGAGCTCGAGGCGGAGGAGCGGGCGATCGCCGCCCGCGTGCTCGCCGAGGCGGACCGGCGCCTGGGGTTTCTCGAGGACGTGGGCCTGGGCTACCTGACGCTGGACCGGTTGTCGGCGTCGCTCTCGGGCGGCGAGTCCCAGCGGATCGCCCTGGCGTCGGCCCTGGGCACGGGCCTCGTCGGCACCCTGTTCGTGCTCGACGAGCCCTCGGTGGGGCTGCACGCCCGCGACACGAACCGGCTGATCGGTATCCTCAGGGCCCTGCGCGACCAGGGCAACAGCGTGGTCGTGGTCGAGCACGACCCGGCCATCGTCGCGGCCGCCGACTTCGTCGTCGACCTGGGACCGGGCGCGGGCGATCAGGGCGGCCGCGTCGTCTACCAGGGTCCCGCGGGGGAGCTCGCGCGCGACCCGCGCAGCCTGACGGCCAAGTACCTGCGTGGCGACCTGCGCATACCGGTGCCCGCCCGTCGGCGCCGCGGCAACGGCCTCTTCCTGCACGTGCGTGACGCCCGGCTGCACAACCTCAAGAACGTCGACGCCCGGATCCCGCTCGGGGCGTTCACGGTGGTGACGGGCGTCTCGGGCTCGGGCAAGTCGACGCTGGTGCACGACGTGCTGTGCGCGCGCCTGCGGCGCCGGCGCAAGGGCGGCGAATCGCGAGGGCCCGTGGTCGAGGGGGCGGACTACGTCGAGGAGCTCGAGGTGGTCGACCAGGCCCCGCTCGGCCGCAGCCCGCGCTCCAACCCCGTCACCTACATGAAGGCGTTCGACCCGATCCGCGAGCTGTTCGCGTCGGTCCCCGAGGCGCGCCGGCGCGGGCTCTCGGCCGCGGCCTTCTCGTTCAACATGCCCGGCGGGCGCTGCGAGGCCTGCGCCGGCGACGGGCGGGTGCGGGTGGACCTGCAGTTCCTGGCCGACGCCTGGCTCGTCTGCGAGTCGTGCGGCGGGCGGCGCTACCGGCCACCGGTGCTCGAGGTGCGCTGGCGCGGCCGCTCGATCGACCAGGTGCTGGACCTCACCGTCCAGGAGGCGCTGATCGCCTTCGCCGGCCAGCCTCGAGTGACGAGGCGGCTGAAGGTGCTGGCGCAGATCGGCCTCGGCTACCTGCGCCTCGGGCAGGCGGCGAGCACGCTCTCGGGCGGCGAGGCCCAGCGCATCAAGCTGGCGGCGCACCTGCTGCGACGGCCCGGGCCGCGCGTGCTCTACGTCCTGGACGAGCCGACCACCGGTCTGCACATGGGCGACGTGGCGGAGCTGCTCAACGCGCTGCAGCGCCTGCTCGACGGCGGGGCCACGGTGGTCGTCATCGAGCACAACCTGCAGGTGGTGAAGCAGGCGGACTGGGTGATCGACCTCGGCCCGGAGGGAGGGGAAGAGGGAGGGCGGCTGGTCTTCGAGGGCACGCCCGAGGCGCTCGCGGCCCAGGGTCACGGACACACCGCGCGCTACCTGCGCGAGGTGCTGCACTCTGCCGAGGGCGCCACGGCCTGAGAGCCTCACCGCGTCTGCTATGATCTTCGAGTCATGGCAGAGCATCCCTCGGTCTCTCGCGACGCATACCGGCTGGCGGCGCCAGTCCTGTTCGGCCTGCTCGTGGCGCTGGCGACGGCGCCGGCGCTCCGCGCCGAGGAGTCGTTCGACGACCTCCTCGCGAACCTCAAGAGCCCCACCGCGCGCACGCGCCAGGCGGCCGTGCAGACCCTCGGCAAGAGTCGCCGGCGCGAGGCCGTGGCGCCGCTGTCGGCGCTCGTCCGCGATCCCGAGCCGCGCGTGCGGCTGGAGGTCGTGACCGCGCTGCGCGAGCTGCGCGACGTCTCGGCGGCGCCGGCGCTGGTGAC
>JBGASI010000160.1:0-9727 GCA_044229815.1 Vicinamibacteria bacterium
AGCGCACGCTGCGCCGCGCGCTGCTGGTCGGCCTCGCGCTCGCGCTCCAGGGCCTCGCCTCCGTCTACCTCGGCGCGATCACGGCCGCGGCGCTCGCGGTGGCCACAGCGGTGGCTCTCCTCGGGGGGCTGCGGCCGCGCGAGCTGGCGCGGCTCGCGGCCGGCTTCCTGCTCGCGGCCGTGCTGCTGTGGCCCGTGATGCGACCGTACCTGCGGATGCGCGCCTTCGAGGGCCAGGAGTTCACGCTCGAGACGGTCTCGATCTACGCGGCCTCGCTGCCGTCCTACGCCGCCGCCGGCACCGCGGCCTGGGGCTGGCTGACGCAGCGGCTGCTCGACCCCGAGTCGATCCGCGACACGCTGTTCCCCGGGGTCGTCGTCCTCGTGCTCGGCGTGATCGGCCTGGCGGCCGCCCCGCGCCGCTACCGGGCCGTAGCGCTCGCGGCCTCGGCCGTGGCCGTGCTCTTTTCGCTCGGGCCGGACACGGCCTTCTACCGCTTCCTGCACGAGCACCTCGTGCTCGTGCGCGGCGTGCGGGCGCTCGCGCGGTTCGCGCTGGTTCCGACGCTCGCGCTGTCGGTGCTCGCTGGCCTCGCGCTGGCGGGCCGCAGCCGCCTGGCGGTGCTCGCGGCGCTCGCGCTGGCGCTGGTCGAGTCGCAGAACCTGCCGCTGCGGCTCGAGCGCTACGACGGGCCGTCGCCCGCTGCCCGCACGCTCGCGGGCCGGCCGGGGGCGGTGCTGGTGCTGCCGCTCGCCGAGAACGACACGCGCGCCATGCTCGACGGGCTCGTCCACGGCCGGCCGCTCGTCAACGGCGACTCGGGCTTCATCCCGCGCCCGTTCGACCGCGCGATGGAGCTCTTCGAGCGGGGCGTTGACGCGGAGGGCCTGCGCTTCCTGCGGGCCGTCGGCGCGGAAGGGGAGCGGGTCCTCGAGGTGACGCCCGGGCCGGCCGCCCGGACGGTGGCAGCCGCCGATCCCGCCTGTACGCGGTGGACGCCCTCAGGCCTCGTTCTCGCCTTCCCGGAGGTCCGGCGGATCGAGCGCGTCGCGTTCGAGCTCTCCGACGCGCCGTGGGTCGCCCGCCCGGCCGTCGAGGCGTCGCTCGACGAAGTGGTGTGGGAGCCGGTCGATGCCACGGCCAGCCTGGCCGACGCCACGCTCTCGCTCTATCTCGACCCGCGCCACGCTCGGGGCGAGCTCCGTTTCGCCCCCCGCGAGGTGCGCTTCCTGCGCCTCGACGCGCGCCTGCCGGTCCGGGCCGGCGTTCTCGAGGTCGCGCCCTAGCCGTCCAGCGGGCCGGGACCTCGGCCTGGCTTTACATTCCGCCAGGAGGGAGAGAGCATCGGCGCCCATGGGGAGGAAACAGTGAAGACCCCGGTCCATCACGGCACGCGCCAGGTGTCTCTGCGTTGTCTCGCGGCCCTGTTGGCACTCGCCGCGGCGGCCCTGCCCTCGATGGCGCAGGCCCCTGCGACCCGGACCAGCGAGCTGCGAGCGGTTCGACCGCTCGCGAGCGGCTGGCGATTCGTCCAGGACGACGCCCTGACGGACGAGGCGGCCGCGGCGTCGACGGGCGAGGGCTGGCAGCCCGTGACGTTGCCTCACACCTGGAACGCGAACGACGCCGCGACCACCAACGCCACCGCCGCGTACAAGCGAGGGCGCGGTTGGTACCGCCTCGCTTTCGCCGCGCCGGCCACCGGGGCACGGCACTGGCTCGAGTTCGAGGGCGCAAGCATCGTCGCGGACGTTTGGCTCAACGGCAGGAAGCTCGGCCAGCACAAGGGGGCCTTCACCGCCTTCCGGTTCGACGTCACGGACGTCCTCCGGCCCACGGACAACGTCCTCGTCGTGAAGACGGACAACAGCGCACCGAAGACCGACGACGACGTCACGGCCATCGCCCCGCTCAGCGGGGACTTCAACATGTCCGGAGGCCTCTACCGGATGGTGACGCTCGTCTCGATCAGGAACGACGTGCACCTGGCCATGGACGACTTCGGCGGTCCCGGGGTCTACGCGCGCACCGTGAGCATCGGCACGCCCGCCGTCGTGAACGTCCGTGCCTCGCTGGCCAATGACGGTCGTGCGGCCGGGACCTACGTGGTCCGGGCGGCCCTCGTGGACGCCTCGGGAAGGACGGCCGCCGAAGGAGGCACCACGATCGCGCTCCCCGCAGGGGGCCGTGCCGACACCATGCAGGACCTGAGCGTTGCCGCTCCGCGGCTGTGGCAAGGCGCTCGCGACCCTCATCTCTACACGCTGCGCGTCGAGGTGCTCGACTCGCGCGGCGCCGTCCTGGACCGCGTCCGCCAACGGTTCGGGATCCGGCAGATGCGCTTCGACCCGGACCGCGGTTTCTCACTCAACGGCCAGTCGGTCGCGCTGCGCGGTGTCGCGATGCACCAGGACTACCTGGGCAAGGGGTGGGCCCTCGCGGAAGCGGACACCGACGCTTCGCTCGCGCTGGTCGAGGAGATCGGGGCGAACACCATCCGATTGGCCCACTACCCGCACGCGCAGCACACCCTGCAGCGCGCGGACGAACTGGGGCTGGTGGTGTGGGCCGAGGTGCCCTTCGTCAACGGCGTGCGGCTGTCGTGCACCAACGAGCAGGCGACGGAGGCGTTCTCCGCGAATGTCGAACTGCAACTTCGTGAGCTGATCCGCCAGCAGTTCAACCACGCCTCCGTCGGTATGTGGTCCATCGGCAACGAGAACACCATGACGCAAGCACGGTGCGGTGGCGCCGACAACGTGACGCCCGTCCTGCGCCGGCTGCACGAGGTCGCGAAGGCGGAAGACCCGGGCCGGGTCACGACGCTGGCGGACCTCAGCCTGGGCGGGCGCGGCGAAGGCCCGATCCGGGTCAGCGGCATCAGCGACGTCTGGGCGTTGAACCGCTATCACATGTGGTACTACGGCGACCTCGACAGCCTGGCGCGTGATGTCGACGAGCTTCACGCGAAGTACCCGACGCAGCCGGTCGGGATCAGCGAATACGGCGCCGGGGCGGCGCTCGGCGACCACACGGACAACCCGCTCGGGGGGCCTCCGACGCCGTTCGGCACGGCCAACACGCGCGTGTACCAGCCCGAGGAGTACGCCGCCTTCGTGCACGAACACAGCTACGCCGAGCTGTCCGCGCGGCCGTTCATCTGGGGCACCTACGTCTGGGCGATGTTCGACTTCGGGTCGGGGATTCGCTACGAGGGGGACCTCCGCGGCGTCAACACGAAGGGCCTCGTGACCTTCGATCGTCAGACCCGCAAGGACCCGTTCTACTTCTACAAGGCGAACTGGAGCGCCGAGCCGGTCACGCACATCGTCGGCAGGCGCTACACCGATCGGGCGTACGCGGTCACGGACGTGAAGGTCTACAGCAATGCCGACGCGGTGCAGCTCGTGGTGAACGGTAAGCCGTTCGGCTTGCGGAGCGCTGCCCAGTGCCCGCTCAAGACGTGCGTGTTCGCCCAGGTCGCGCTCCGGCCGGGCAAGAACGTCATTGCCGCGCGCGGAACGAGGGGAAGCCGGACGAGCGCCGACGAAGTGGCCTGGACGTTGGCCGACGGCGGCCAGGTCAACATCGCTGCCGGCCAGCTGGCCAGTGGCCTCAAGGCCTCCGACGGTACGCGATTCGGGTCCGACAACTTCTTCTCCGGAGGCACCGGCCGCAAGGTGGTGCAGCCATCGAGGCGCGGGGGCGGCGACACGAGCCCGATCAAGGGCGTGGCGGCGCCGGCCGATGCGGACCTGTTTGCCACGTACCGGGAGGGCCGCTTCAAGTACGACATCCCGCTGGCCAACGGCACCTACCGTCTGGTGCTCGGCTTCGTCGAGCCCTCGAAGGAGATGGCCGTCGGTGGTCGGGTGTTCGACGTCGAGGTCAACGGCAGCAAGGCGCTTGCCGGCCTCGACGTCGTGCGCGAGGCCGGGGCGTATCGGACCGTCGTCACCAAGAGCGTCCCGGTCGCGGTCTCCAACGGTCGACTGGAAATCGCGTTCACGGCCACCGTGGGAGACGCCATGGTGTCGAACATCGCCATCTCGAAGCAGTAACGGCACGTCTCGCCCCGCGGAGGTCATCGGAAGGACGATGACGACCCCCGCGGGGCCGCGATTCAGGAGACGCTCAGACCCCCGCGAACTGGACGCCCTCGAACACGAGCGTCGGCGTGCGCAGCGACGAGTACGGCCAGGGGTCGTTGCCGACCGCCGTCAGCTTCTTCAGCAGCTCGAGCATGTTGCCGGCGATGTTCATCTCGGCCACCGGCTCGGCCTTCGCCCCGCCGCGGATGCGGAAGCCCTGCAGGCCGAGCGAGTAGTCGCCGGTGGTCGGGTTCGAGTTGCCGCCGATGAAGCTGGTGACCAGGATGCCCTCGCCGACGTCCTTCAGGATCTCGGCCTGCGCCTTCGGGCCGGGCGTCCAGGTCGCGTTCGACGGGCTGCCCGTCGTCGGCGCGAGCTTCAGCTTCTTCGCGTAGTAGGTGTCGAGGTAGTAGTTGCGCAGCACGCCCTTCTCGAACACCGGCATGCGCTTCGCCGCGAGGCCCTCGTTGTCCCACAGCCGCGAGCCGAACGCCCGCGGGATGAGCGGGTCGTCGACGACGTCGAAGAGGGGGCTGCCGAGCGGCTGGCCGATCCTGCCCTCGAGGAACGAGCGCTTCTGCTGCAGCGCACCGCCCGAGAGCGGCTGGACGAGCCCGCCGATCAGCCGGCCGGCGGCGCGGTTGTCGAGCACGAGCGTCATCACGGCCGAGGGCGCCTTCTTCGCCCCCAGGCGCGACAGCGCGCGCTCGGCGGCCCGCCGGCCGATCTCGGCGACCGCGGGCACCTGGCCGACGAAGCGGGAGCCGGCGAAGTCGTACTCCTCGGGGCGGCGGCCGTCGGCGTCCTTGACGCTGACCTGCGCCGAGCAGAAGAACACCGTCTCGACGCGGTGCCCTTCGAAGCCGTTCGACGCGACGCGGAACGTCTCGTCGCGCGTGTCCGAGAAGCCCGTGCTCACCGAGAGGATCGCCTCGGCGCCCTTCACCGCGCGCGCCGCGGCCTCCATCTGCTGCGCCGCCGCGCGCCGTTGCTCGGGCGTGACGCCCGCGTAGGCGGGGTCCGCGAGCTGCAGGTCCGCCTGCGCCTGCCCCTGGTAGAGCGCCGGATCGGGCAGCGAGCGGAACGGGTCCTCGGCCAGCACCCGCGTCATCGCGACGCCGTCGCCGACGAAGGTGTCGAGCGCCTCGGGGCGAAGGTCCGAGGAGGACACGACGGAGTAGCGGCCGTCGACGTAGAGCTGGAGCGAGAGGCCGCGCGTCGTGGCCTCCTCGATCTTCTCGATCTTGCCGTCGCGCCAGTCGACGCTCACGTTGCGCGAGCGGTTGACGGTCGCGGCGGCCTCCTTCGCCCCCTTGGCGAGGGCGCTCTTCACGACCGAGCGGGCGATCTCACGGACGTCTGCCTGGGTGGTGCTCATCTCGCCCTCCTAGCCCTTTTGCGTGCTGCCGCCGACGGTGATGGACGCGACGCGGACGGTGGGCAGGCCCTGCGAGACCGGCACGCCCTGGCCGTTCTTGCCGCAGGTCCAGCCGCCCTCGTCGATCGCCAGGTCGTCGGAGACCATGTCCACGAGCTCGAGGACCTTCGGGCCGTTGCCGATGATGTTCACGTCCTTGATCGGGCGCGTGAGCTTGCCGTCCTCGATCAGGAAGCCGTTCTTGACGTAGAACGTGAAGTCGCCGGCGCCGATGTTCACCTGGCCGTTCGTGAAGCGGGTGCAGTAGATGCCCTTCTTCACCGAGGCGAGGATCTCGTCCTTCTTGTGCGGGCCGGGCAGCATGTAGGTCGAGCGCATGCGCGGCATCGGCGCGTACTGGTAGCCCTGGCGGCGGCCGCTGCCGGTCGGCTTGACGCCGTAGTGCTTCGCCGAGATGCGGTCGTGCAGGTAGGTGCCGAGAACGCCGTTCTCCACCAGCATCGTCCTGCCGGCGACCGTGCCCTCGTCGTCGACGTTGATGGCCCCGCGCGCGTGCTCCTGCGTGCCGTCGTCGACGATGTTCACGAAGCTCTTCGCGATCGGCTTGCCGATCTTGTCGGAGTAGATGGAGACGTTCTTGCGGTTGAAGTCGGCCTCCATGCCGTGGCCGATCGCCTCGTGCAGCAGGATGCCGGACGAGCCGGCCGCCAGCACCACCGGCATCTCGCCGGCCGGCGCGGGCGTCGCGTCGAACAGCACGACGGTGTTCCTGACGCACTCGCGGACCATGCGCTCGATGCGCTCGGGCGAGTAGTAGGACATGTCGTCGCGCGCGGCGACGTTGTAGTAGTTCTCCTCCCGCTTGCCGTCCTGCTCGGCGACGCAGGTGAGCCCCATGGTCGTCATCGGCTGCAGGTCCTCGAGGATGCGGCCCTCGGAGTCCGCGACCAGCACCGCGCCCGACTCGTCGGTGAAGTAGACGCGCACCTTGCGCACGCGCGGGTCGGCGGCCTGCGCCCTCTCGTTCACCGTGCGCAGCAGCGGCAGCTTCTTCTCCGGCCGCACGTCGGCCCACGGCGTCTGCACGGCGTAGCGGGACGGCAGCTCGCCCGAGACGCGGAACTGCTGCGGCCCCGGCCGGCCCGGGCCGCTGGCGATGGCCGCGGCCGTGCGCGCCGCGAGCTTGAGCCCCTCGGGGGTCAGCTCCTCGGTGTAGCCGTAGCCGGTCTGGTCGCCCTTGACGACGCGCACGCCG
The DNA here is from genome assembly GCA_044229815.1 of Vicinamibacteria bacterium. Classification (GTDB taxonomy): domain Bacteria; phylum Acidobacteriota; class Vicinamibacteria; order Fen-336; family Fen-336; genus DATBSL01. Next base: position 6,725 of record JBGASI010000160.1, read on the forward strand.
ACGCCGAGGTTCACGCTGGTGAAGGCGCGGTTCACGGCCCCGTCCTCGAGCACGTAGGTGTTGCCGACCTGGTGCTGGAAGTAGACGTCGGCGAAGTCGCCGCCGCTCCCGAGCGCCGTGGCGAGCGCGTCCTGGATCAGCTTCTCCGTGACGCCGAAGCGCGTGAAGTACGCGAGCCCCGCGCGCGTCCCCGGGCCGCTGGCGGCCAGGGCCGAGGCCGGGCCGGCCAGGACGTCGTGAAGCGCCAGCGAGCCGACGGCGCCGGCCCCCAGGCCGATCGCCCTGCGGCGGGTCATACCTCGATCGTCGGACATGCCAAGGACCTCCCTCTGGGACGACAACCGTGCTCTACGGCTCAGACGATGGCGGGCGGGCCGGAGTTTCACCAAAGAATTGGACGCGCTACCTCGACGCCGGCGCGGGGACCGCGGGGGGCGTGGCGCCCGGCAGGCGTGTCGACTGCCACAGCGCCATCAGCCAGCGGCCGCCCTGCTTGACGTAGACCTCGCTGAAGTAGAGGTCGATCTCCGTCCGCTTGCCGCCGGGCTCGATCACGATGTGGGCGGGGCCGGAGACGATCGCCGAGTCCCCGTGCACGCGGATCCGGCGCTCGCGCGGCGTGATCTCGCGGTAGAGGTACTTGCCGCTCTTCAGGCCCGCCAGGAACTCGGCCTTCGACTCGGTGACGCCGCTCGAGTGCGTGTAGCTGAGGTCGTCGGTCATCAGCGCGCCGAGCGCGGCCGGGTCACCGGCGATCGTCGCGGCGATGCGCTTGTCGTGGGCGGCGGCCACGGCCTTCTCGGCTTCGCCGGCCGCCGCGGGCCGGGGCGCGAGCGCGGCGAGCGCCGCCAGCACGAGAACCAGGGTCGACAGGGCACGTCTCGTCATCGGACCTCCTCGCTGCCAGAGTCGAGCGGGGCCCCGCACCCGAGGCAGCGTGCGAGCGACCCGCGCGTGGGCAGGCGCTCGCCGCAGTGGGGGCACTTCCAGTTGGCGAGACGGAACAGCAGGCCGAGCGCGGCGAGGGCCCCGGCGGCCGGGACCCACCACGACTCCGGGAGCCGCAGCAGGACGCCGAGGGCGACGAGCGCGATCAGGGCGGCGCCGAAGAGCCGTCCCGCCCGGAGCTGGCGCTGCCGCCGCGCGTCGAGGGCCGCGCGGTACGCGCGTCGCTCGTCCGCGGTCCAGTCGCCGAGCGCGCCGTCCGTGCCGCCCGCCTGCTCGTCCAAGGGAACCCCGCTCGCCTGCCGTCTCGAGCCATTCTAAACTCGCGCCCGTGGCGCGCACCGAGGTCCTGCGGACCTTTCTCGAGCTCGCGACTCGCGGCGCGCTGCGCCGGTCGCCCCCGCCGGACGCCGACGCCCGGGTCGAGCGAGTGCACGGCTGCCCGGCGTCCTTCTTCCGCTACCTCTACGCGGAGGTGGGAAGGGCCTACCACTGGCGGGACCGCCTGGCCTGGGGCGACGAGGAGGCGCGCGCCCGGCTGGCCGACGCGTCCGTCTCCCTGTACCTGCTGAGCGTCGCGGGAGCGCCGGCGGGCTATTTCGAGCTGCAGCGCCACGACGACGCCTCCGTGGAGATCGTCTACTTCGGCCTGTTGCCGGAGTTCCTCGGTCGGGGGCTCGGCCGCTACCTGCTGGGCGAGGCCGCCGCGGCCGCCTGGTCGCTCGGCGCGGCGCGCGTCTGGCTGCACACCTGCTCGCTCGACGACCCGGCCGCCCTGCCGAACTACCTCGCCCGCGGCTTCCGCCCCTTCCGGACCGAGACCTACTGGGCGGACCTGCCGGACTGAAGGCCGGATCCCGCTATTCCGTGGTCGTGACCTTCGCCCGTTTCCGCCAGCGCGCGCGGCTGGTCGAGGATGTCCGGCAGATAGGGGCCCTCGATCACGGCGGGGCCGGGGCGGAGCGATCGGGTCGGCGTCATGCTGGCCGGGGAGTGTAGTCAAGATTCCGAATCGAGAGGCCCATTTCAGTGCTTGATGGAGAATCAGGAGATGATTCCATGGATCTCAAGTATTGATTAAACAAGAAAAAACAGACATCCGATCGCATCTGCCGGAACACCGGCTTCGGCCGATGATGAAACGTGTTTTCAGAATTGGCTCCTCGTAACTCTCTGATCTGCAATATAATGGTGTCAAAGAGCCCGAGCCTACTACATGTTGTGTTTTTCCCTTGACACTACCGGAGCCCTTCCCGAATAATCGCCGTCGCCGCTTTCGTCCAGAGATTCACCGCGCCGGGCACGCGGGTAGGACGCTCTACCCGCCCCGGAGAGTTGTCACCCGTAGAGCAGACGCCCCCAGAACGAGGTAACGCACCGATGTCGACCCATCCCGTGGAGAACCCGAAGGCCGAGCCGCGCGCCGTGTCGCATACGGAGAAACGGCCGGGGCTGACCTTCCGTCGGCACTTCACGAAGGCGGGCAGGCACCCCTACGACGAGGTGACCTGGGAGCTGCGTTCCGCGGTCATCAACGACGAGCGCGGCCAGCCGGTGTTCGAGCAGCACGGGATCGAGGTCCCGAGCACCTGGAGCCAGACCGCGACCAACATCGTGGCCTCCAAGTACTTCCGGGGCCAGCTGAACTCGCCCGAGCGCGAGGCGAGCGTGCGGGGACTGATCTCGCGCGTGGTCGACACGATCCGCGGCTGGGCCGAGGCGGCGGGCTACTTCGCGACCGCGGAGGACCTGCAGGCCTTCAGCGACGAGCTGACTCACCTGCTCGTCCAGCAGAAGGCCGCCTTCAACAGCCCGGTCTGGTTCAACGTCGGGATCGAGAAGCACCCCCAGTCCTCGGCCTGCTTCATCAACGCGGTCCAGGACACGATGGAGTCGATCCTGGGCCTCGCGCGCACCGAGGGCATGCTGTTCAAGTTCGGCTCGGGCACCGGCTCGAACCTGTCGAACATCCGCTCCTCGAAGGAGCCCCTCGCCGGCGGCGGCACGGCCTCCGGGCCCGTCTCGTTCATGCGCGGCTACGACGCCTTCGCCGGCGTC
>JBGASI010000703.1:0-3641 GCA_044229815.1 Vicinamibacteria bacterium
ACGTACGACCGTCGTTCTCTTCATGTTCGCTCGACCTCCTCTGGCCGCCTCGAAGAGGCGGGACTCGCGCCCTACGTGGTGGACGTCGCGCGGCCGGGGCGCCAGGGAGGAGGGTGTGGGACGTCTCGCGGGCGCGTCCCGGGGCCAGGCGCGCAGGCGCGCGGGCCGGGGGCCGCCGCCGCGGGAGCCGGCAGGCGGGGCGCCGGTGTCAGCGCCGAGTCGGGCTGTGAGCCGGCGTCCGGAGCGACGTGCTCCTCGCCGCAGTGGCAGGTGGCGCGCACGCAGTCGCTGGCGGGCCTCGCCGGGCCGTTGCAGCAGCAGCGGCCACGGCAGCACGCCGGCGTGCCGTCGTCGGCCAGCAGCAGGGCGCAGGGCGCCAGCGGCGCGAGCAGCAGCGCGAGCAGCAGGGCGAGCGTCGCGGCGGCCGCGGAACGGCGGAACGCCCCCATGGACGCAGTGTACTCCCCGGGGCCTCCCGGGTGAGAGGGGAGGGCTTGACATCAAATGCGAATATGCGAATATAAGCAGGAATCGATATGGCGCGCCAACCGTGGGCGGCGCGACGGAAGGACGAACCCCGATGATCGAGCCCGAGCTGATCCCCCTGGTGGCGCGGCGCTTCAAGGCGCTCGGCGAGCCCGCGCGCCTGGCGCTGCTGGCCGGCCTGCAGTCCGGCGAGCGCAGCGTCTCGCAGCTCGTCGAGCTGACGGGACGCGGGCAGCCCAACGTGTCGCAGCACCTCAAGGAGCTGGTGCACGCCGGCCTGGTGGCGCCGCGCCGCGAGGGCACGCGGGTCTTCTACCGGATCGCCGACCCCTACGTCTCGCGCATCTGCGACGCGGTCTGCAGGAGCCTGCGGGCGCTGACGCCGCCCGGCGTCCCGGCGCGTCCCGGGCGCCGCGTCCGGCGGGTCCCCGCCGCCCGCCGCGCGCCCGCCGTGGCGACGGAGGTGGGCCGTGGCTAGAGGAGCAGCCTGGCTGCTGGCGGTGGCGCTCGTCGCGCCGGACGCCTTCGCCCTGGCCGAGGAGCGGCCGCTGACCCTCGACGAGGCGCGGGCCCTGGCGCTGAAGGCCAACCCGGAGCTGCAGGCGGCGGCCGCGCGGGTCGAGGCGCAGTCGGCGCGGGTCGAGTCCGTGCGCCGGGCGCGCTGGCCGCGCGCCTCCGTCGCGAGCAGCTGGTCGCGCTCGGACCTGCCGGCCGGCGTCTTCGCGAACAAGCTGAACGCGGGCGCCTTCACGGCGGCGGACTTCGACCCGTCGTACCTCAACGACCCGTCCGCGCTGAACCACCTGGGCACGAGCCTGCAGCTGGAGCTGCCGATCGACGTCTTCGGCAAGGTCGAGACGCTGGCGCGCGCCATGGCCGCCCACGGCGACGCCGCCGCGGCCGGCACGCGCGACGCGACCCTGGAGCTCAAGGCCCGCGTGGTGGAGGCCTACCGGCAGGCCGAGCTGGCCGGCCGCGCGCTCGCCGTCACCGAGCGGGCGCTGGGCGTCGCGAGGGCGCGCGAGGGCGAGATCGACGCGCGCGTGCAGGCGGGCGGCGCGCTGCAGGCGGACCTGCTGCGCACGCGGGCGCGGCGCCGCGAGCGGGAGGCCGACCTGGCCGAGCGTCGCAGCCAGCAGCGCATGGCCCTGGCGGGGCTGGCGCGGCTGCTCGGCGCGCCCGAGGGCGTCGGCTACGTGCCGAGCGAGGCGCCGCCGGCGGTCGTGCCGCTCGCGGGCGAGGAGACGGAGTGGGTGGCGCGCGCGCTGCGGCAGCGGCCGGCGCTCGAGGCCGCGCGCCGCAGGCAGGACGCGGCGGCGGCGTTCGTGAAGAACGAGAGAAACGGCCTCCTGCCGGAGCTGGGCGCCTTCGGCCAGGTGTGGGACAACCGGGTCAGGCGGCGGCGAGCGCCGAGCAGCGCGCCGTCGACCACGACGCGCGCGCTGCGGCCGACCAGGTGCGGCTCGAGGTGCAACTCGCCTACCGCCGCGCGCAGACCGCGCGCGAGCGCCACGCCGCGTCGGTCGGCGGCGCCGAGGAGGGCCGCGAGGCCCTGCGCGTGCTGCAGGAGCGGCGCAAGGCGGGCCTGGCGACGCTGACGGACGAGCTCGAGACCGAGACGGCCGCGCTGGGCGCGGCGCTTTCCGAGATTGCGGCCGCCGCCGAGGTGGCCATGGCGGATGCGGCGCTGCGGCGCGCCGCGGGGGAGATCTGACGATGCGAGTGCGTGCGGCCCTGATCCTGACGGTCCTCGTCTCCACGCTCGTGGCCTGCGGGCGGCACGAGCCAGCGAAGCCCGCGGAAGCGGCGGCCGGCCCGACGCGCGACGTGACCATGGCCGAGGTCGTGCGCAGCGGGGGAGCGGGCGAAGTGGCGGTGCCCGCCGGCGTGCAGGCGCGCCAGCGCGCCGCGCTCTCCGCCCGCCTGCCCGCCTCGGTGACGGAGCTGCCCTACGAGGAGGGCCAGTGGGTGAAGGCGGGCGCGGTCGTCGTCCGGCTCGACGACGCGGCCCTGCGCGCGGCGCTCGCCGCGGCCGAGGCCGCCGTCAAAGCGGCGCAGTCCGATCTCGCCCGCACCCAGTCGCTGCTCGAGAAGGGCGCCGCCACGCCGCGCGAGCTGGAGCAGGTGACGGCCGCCGCGAGCGGCGCCTTCGCCCAGCTGACGGCCGCGAAGGACAGCCTCTCCTACTCGGCGCTGCGCGCCCCCTTCGCCGGCCGCGTTTCCGCGAGGCGGGTGAACCTGGGCGACGTCGTGAACCCCGGCACGCCGCTCGTCGAGATCGAGGGCGAGGGCGGGCTGGAGCTGAAGGCGACCGTCGAGTCGGCGCTGGCGGCCACGCTGCGCCCCGGCTCGAAGCTCAGGGCGGTGGTGGACGGCCAGGCGGCCCCGATCGCCGCCACGGTCGTGGCGATCGCCCCTTCCGGCGACGCGACCACCCACCGCTTCGAGCTGAAGGCGGACCTGCCGGCCGTGCCGGGACTGCGCGCGGGTCTCTTCGCGCGGCTGCTCGTCCCGGGAGTCGCGGCCGAGTCGCGGCTGCAGGTCCCGGCCTCGGCGGTCTTCGAGCGCGGGGGGCTGACGGGTCTCTTCGTCGTGACCGACGGCAGGGCCCGCCTGCGCTGGGTGGCGCCGGGGGCCCGCGAGGGCGACGCGGTCGAGGTCCGCGCCGGAGTCGCGGCGGGCGAGCGCGTGGTGCTGCAGCCGGGCGACCTGACCGACGGCGCGCCCGTGCGGGCGGCCGCCGCGGCGCGGGAGTAGCGCGATGAAGGTCGGTTTCGCCGGCAAGATCGCCAGCTCCTTCCTCGACTCGAAGCTGACGCCGCTCGTGATCCTGGCCTCGCTCGGCCTGGGCGCGCTCGGCCTCGTCGCGACGCCGCGCGAGGAAGAGCCGCAGATCCGCGTGCCCATGGTCGACGTGATGGTGGCCTGGCCCGGCGCCGAGCCGGCCGAGGTCGAGAACCGCCTGGTGGCGCCCATCGAGCGCATCCTGTGGGGCGTCCCCGGCGTCGAGCACGTCTACTCCGTCTCCCGTCCCGGCCTGGCGATGGTGACGGTGCGCTTCAAGGTCAACGAGTCGAACGAGGACAGCCTCGTCAAGGTGTACGAGCGGCAGTCCGCGATGAGCTGGATCCTGCCGCAGGGCACGCTGCCGCCGG